>CAYYUE010000001.1:0-43988 GCA_964474745.1 uncultured Bacteroidaceae bacterium
CAAAATTAATCAAATATATTGTATCTTGCAATTTTTGTATAGAAATAAACAAGAACATAATTGATTTTACAGCATTCAATAGCCCTAGAGAAATAAAATCACCATTTAAAACATGGGTTGAAAAATTCGATTACGGCATTCAATAACTATAGAGAAATAAAATCGGCGGCATTAAAGCGGTAAAATATAAAAAAGTATTGGAAATGCATCCAATACTTTTTTTATTACTCTGTTTTTTTAGACTGTTATTTCAAAATCAATTCCACAATATTTTCTACATGGTGTGTGTGCGGAAACATGTCTACAGGTTGAATTCGTCCTACTTTATATTTTTCAGACAATAGGGTAATATCGCGTGCCTGTGTGGCAGGATTACAGCTTATATAGATAATTTTTTTAGATTCGGTCGACAAAAGTTGTTGAATAACTTTGTCGTGCATTCCTGCACGGGGAGGATCTGTAATAACCAAATCCGGCTTTCCGTTTCTAATAATGAAATCTTCGGTAAGCACTTTGGCCATGTCTCCGGCATAAAAAACGGTGTTATCGAAACCGTTACGACGAGAATTTTCTTTAGCATCTTCAATGGCTTCCTCTATGTATTCAATACCGATTACTTTTTTACAGAACGAGGCTATAAAATTGGCGATGGTACCTGTTCCGGTATATAAATCGTATACAATTTCATTGCCCGTTAAGTCGGCAAAATCCGTCGCGAGCCGATACAAATGATATGCTTGTACTGAATTGGTTTGGTAAAACGATTTCGGACTAATTTTGAATTGTAAAGGTTGATGAGAGCTTTTGTATGCCGGCATCGTTTCTATAATGTGGTCTTTACCATGATATGGTATTACATCCAAGTCGGAATAGGAATCGTTTAATTTTGTATTGACAATGTATTGTAGAGAGGTGATTTCCGGATATTTGTTTTTTAAAAAATCCAATAATGGGAACAATTTTTCGGGTATGTATTCTGATACAATCACCACCAACATCCATTCTTCGAGCGTTGTATTTCGGATCATGATGTTCCGTAAAAAACCTGTATGATTACGAATGTCATAAAATTCCAATTGATGCTTTATGGCATAATTTTTTATGCTTAACCGAATTTCGTTGGAAAACTCTTGTTGCAACACACAATGTTCTATGTCTAAAATTTTATCGAATAGATTCGGAACATGAAATCCCAGCGCGTTCGGAGCCGGTTTGAAATCGGGATTTTTTATATCTTCTACCCGTATCCAAGGACGGTTCGAAAAAGTAAACTCCAATTTATTTCTATAATAGTAAATATTTTCCGAACCGTAAATCGGAAGCATCTCTGAGGTATTTACCTTACCAATACGTTCTAAGTTATCTGCAACCTGTTTTTGCTTGTAGTACAATTGATCTTTATAATCCATGTTTTGCCAACGACAGCCTCCACAAGTTCCAAAATGAGGGCAACGAGGTTCGATACGTTTTTCAGAATATTTTTTAAAGGTAATTACCTTGCCTTCAGCATAATTTTTTTTCGATTTCCAAATTTTGAGATCTACAATATCGCCCGGAATAGCAAAAGGAACAAAAATGACTTGATTTTCTACTTTGGCAATAGCGTTTCCTTCGGCTCCGGCATCTGTAATTTCAACATCCGGTAGAATAATTTCCTGTTTTATTTTGCGCATTTTCATCTGTTAATAAGTTTGCTTACGAATGTGTAGGGAGTTAAATATGTTTAGTGTTGGCATCCTGGAATCATATAAGCCAATACAAAGCTGAGAATGATAAGGAGAAATTTCCATTTTGTATATTTGTTGTTGTCATGGTCAAATAAGATACTTACCGAAACATGAAGTAAAATACCGATTACGACTCCCATGATAGGTTGTTCGATATGCTCGATATTGACAAGTAAGTAACGATTGACGAGAGAACCCAGCGGAGTCATAATGGCAAAAATGCTTAACAATCCCATTGACTTGGATGTTGAGTATTGGTTATTTATAAAAAGGGTGATTAGCACTAATGAAATTGGAATGTTATGTAGAAAAATTCCATACAAAAGTCCCCAATGGATTTCATCGTGCCCGAATGTCAGAGGCATCCCTTCTAAAAACGAATGTAATGAAAGACCAATGATGAGCCCTGAAACAGGATGCACATGATTCGTATGCCCATGCTCACAGCAAGAGGCATGGTTGTGTCCGTGTTCAATACCTTTTGTTAAGGTTTCCAACAACAATTGAATCAAAAAGCCTACAAGTACCCAGATTCCGGGTTTCAAGAGTGCTATAAAGCCATCTGTATCATGAATCGGTACTGCTTCTCCTTCGTGGATATGAGGTAAAAATAAATGTGGTACTAATTGTAAAAAACATGTCGCGAACAAAAAAGCACCTCCGAAAACTGTAGTGAGTTCAAGTACTGACGGATGAATCTTTTTTTTCGAAGGAAGCAATACACCCCATATTAAAATTCCGATAATAATCAGAAAGTAGCAATAGATAATATTCATAATTGTATAACTATGATTAGAAGGTTATTTCCGCATTCGGTTAATTTTGTCGTCAATGGATGTGATTTTATTTTTTATTCGGTTCTCTTTTCCTTGTCGAATATCGAATGTTAGGGTTGAATACACTCGCTTGCAATCCGGTTCTAACAATTTATAGCAGTTTTTTACCAAATCCAACGCTTCATCTATCGTGTTTGTTTCTATGATACTACCCATAGCTGTAAGTTGGTATGGGTATGAAGATTGGTCGATAAATTGAATTATTCGACTTACATATGGACTTACGCTTTCTTCCTTGTCGGTTGGAAACATAGCAAATTCAAGTAGTACGGACATCGGTTGTTTTCTTTTTTAACTTGCAAAGTTACAGAAAAAAAATGAAATGGAATAAAATCTTTTAAATAGTTTATAATTAAGTAATTAAGACGTAAAAAGATAGGTTGATTTGGTGTTATTCCGAAGTTTACAAAAGCAAGAGGGTATGATAAAGCGCAAACGGGGCAAATATATGCCTGTGAATTTTTCAGGACAATTATATAATACACCTGGGTGATGGAAAATGTGTTGATTTAATATAAATGAGATAAATTCTTTATAATTAGAGGATTTTGTTATGTATGAAATTATTCAAGGGGAATTAAAAAACTTCATGTATCTTTGTAACTCTAAAATTAGGGTTGAAGCGTATTTAAATGCTTTACTTATAGTTAATTTGATACAAAACGTACTAGCATAAAAAGAATAGAACGATGAAAAATGCAATTGCAATTATAACAGGTGGTGGTCCTGCTCCGGGGATAAATACTGTGATAGCCAGTGTTGCTAAAACTTTTTTACGCGATGGGTATCGTGTTATCGGTTTACACGGTGGGTATTCCTCTTTATTTACCCCCTCGCCCCGTATGTTGGATATTGATTTTTTAATGGCCGATGATATCTTTAATAAAGGGGGATCTATGTTGAAAATGAGCCGGTTTAAACCTTCCGACTCTGATTTTGAAAACAAATTTAATTTGGATCTTTTTAAAGAAAATAACATTAAATTATTGGTGACGATAGGGGGTGACGATACGGCTTCTACGGCTAATCGTGTCACTCACTTTTTGAATAAGAATCATTACCCCATTGCAAATATTCATGTGCCCAAAACAATTGATAATGACTTGCCTTTACCCAATGCAAGTCCGACGTTTGGTTACAATTCAGCAAAAGCCCAAGGAACGATTATCGGCGCAGCCGTTATGGAAGATGCCCGTGCCAGTGAAAATTGGTTTGTCGTTTCTGCAATGGGACGTTCGGCTGGGCATTTGGCAATGGGAATAGCCGGCGCTTGCCATTATCCGATGATTGTCATTCCTGAATTTTTCAATAAAACTCAGATAACGCTTGATAAGATTATCAATTTAGTGATTTCGTGTATTATAAAACGAAAAATCATGGGAATATACTATGGAACTGCTATGATCTCAGAAGGTGTTTTTCACGAATTGAGTACTGAAGAATTGGAGAAAACAGGTGTAAACTTTTCTTATGACGATCATGGACATCCCGAATTAGGAAAAGTTTCTAAAGCCCATATCTTTAATAATATGCTGGAAGACAAATTGAAAGAGCTGAAAATAAAAGTGAAATCCCGCCCGGTAGAAATCGGATACGAAGTTCGTTGCCATGCTCCCATAGCGTATGATTTAACTTATTGTTCGTTGTTGGGTATGGGTGTTAATATGCTTTTCAAACAAGGCCATACCGGGTGTATGGTATATGTAGATCATATCGGAAACATTTCTCCTTTATTCTTAAAAGATATTCAAGATCCCGAAACCGGAAAAATTCCTCCGCGTTTGGTAAATATTGGTACCAATAAGGTTCAGTCTTATATTGCTGATATTATGGATTATATTACCCCTTCGGATTACGAGGCAGCTAAAGAGTATGTTGCGAATCCTGAAGCATATGATTTTATGAAAATTTTGAATTGGAAATAAATCGCAAGGTAGGGATTCTTTATTATAATGTGAAAAACAAATAGCTCAAAATACGTTTTTTGTTTGCGTTTATGTAAATGAAAAACGTATTTTTTTGCATGAATTGTTGTAAAAAAGCGAGGTAAAGTATTATTTGTATTTTGACGTAGTTATAAAAAGATGTATCTTTGTACCTTGTAGAGGGAATAATAGTTTATTATGGTATATATTGAACTAAAACTAGTTGTAAAACCTTTAGCTCCATACAATGATATTGTAATGGGAGAATTGGGTGATATAGGATATGAGAGTTTTGTTGACACGGAAGACGGATTGTCGGCATATATTCAAAAATCTCTTTTCGATGAGGCAAAATTGCAAGAAGCACTCCATATGATTTCGGGTTGCACCGTGGATTATTCGTTCTGTGAAATACCGGATCAAGATTGGAATGCAGTGTGGGAGAGTACTCACGAGCCTGTATTGGTGGAAAATTTTTGCTGGATATATGCTCCTTTTCATAAACCGAACGACGGTGTTAAGTATAACATTGTTATTGAACCTAAAATGTCGTTTGGAACAGCACATCATGCCACGACTTACTTAATGTTGTGTTTTTTAGAAAAAGAACCTATAGAAGGGAAACAGGTGCTGGATATGGGAAGCGGAACCGGAGTGCTGGCTATATTGGCGGAAATGCGGGGAGCCTCCTATGTGGAAGCTATTGATAACGACGAGTGGGCATATCGGAATGCATTGGAAAATGTGTCGACGAATCAGTGCCGTAATATTCATGTTTTTTTAGGTAATGCGTCATTGCTTACTCCGAATAAAAGGTTCGATATTGTAATAGCCAATATCAATCGGAATATTTTACTTACCGACATGAAATCCTATATCAATGTCTTGAATTCAGGAGGAACACTTCTGTTAAGCGGTTTTTACGAACATGATATTCCAGTGATAAGAGCCGAAGCGGAGAGATGTGGAATGAAGTTTGATTGCTATAAAGAACGGGATGAATGGGTCGTTTGTCGATTCATAAAAATGACTGAAAAATGACAATAGAAGACAATCTTAAAAAAATAAAGTCCACATTGCCTGAGAATGTACAATTGATAGCAGTGTCGAAAACGAAACCTGTTTCGGATATTCAGGAGGCATATAATGCCGGACAGCGTATTTTTGGAGAAAATAAAGCATTGGAAATGCGAGATAAACATGAAATATTGCCTAAGGATATTGCATGGCATTTTATTGGTCATTTGCAAACCAATAAAATTAAATACATAGCCCCGTTTGTTTCATTAATACATAGCATTGATAGTCTAAATTTATTGAAAGAGGTGAATAAAGAGGCTCTCAAGAATAGACGTATTATAGATTGTTTATTACAATTTCATGTTGCCAGTGAAGAAACAAAATTTGGTCTGAATTACCGGGATGCTGAGGAACTGTTGACTTGTGACGGTTATAAAGAACTGCAAAATATTCGTATTGTAGGTGTGATGGGAATGGCTACCTTTACGGACGATATGGATAAAGTCCGTACGGAATTTCGTCGCTTACAAATGATATTTCATCAATTGAAAACGGAGTATTTTGCACAAACTCCCTCGTTTAAAGAAATTTCCATGGGGATGTCCGAAGATTATCTTATTGCAATAGAAGAAGGTAGTACATTGGTACGAGTAGGAAGTGCCATTTTTGGAGCAAGAAACTATGCTACTCCTGTAAATGATTAAAAGGTTATTGGGATAGAATATATAAGATATTGGAATTGTCGAGATGTTCTTATATGAAGAGAACCCGCTTATACAAGGTATTTAATTTTAATAATAATGTTTTTTATGGATACGTTTACATCCGAAAATAAGATATATTCCCAAAGTATTATAAAAGATACGATGCTTGCCGACGGAGTTCGATATGTGGAGATGAAACCGCAAGGAGTGTGTTCGCAATTGATTCAAATCAGTACACGCAACGATGTTGTACAGCAAATCCAATATACGAAAAGTTGCAGTGGTAATTCTCAGGGAATTGCTGCTTTGGCAAAAGGGATGAAAATAAATGATGTTATTGCAAGGGTGGAAGGAATTCGGTGCGGAGAAAAGTGCACATCATGCCCTGATCAGTTAGCAAAGGCTCTTACATATATTCGAGATAATTAAATCATAAAAAATACGTTTTCATAAAGTATTAAAAAGGATACATGAGTTCTTGATTGAAAAATAGGATAAGAGATGTTGTGCTTCTTGAATATGTGTGTAAATTTGTAATGGGTTGTTTTTTCATTACGCATGTAATGCTTTGAAAAAGTAATATTAATAAAGATTTTCAGATTCAGAAACGAATGTATTAAACGCATGTTACGAAAATAAAATAAATGAGATGAAGAGATGTATGCATTCTTTTTCATTAGAAGATTTTGGATATGTTCTTCATATAGCATAGAATAAAAATAATTACATATGAAAATAGAAGTAAAAATATGTATGGGAACCACCTGTTATGTGATGGGTGGAGCAGAATTGGCTACATTATCGGAGCATCTCACTCCTGGACAACTTGAATATGTAGAAATAAAAGGGATACCTTGTATTGATGCTTGTTTTGATCAAAAAACACGCCGAGCACCCTATGCCATGGTTGGAAACATATTAATCGATAAAGCTTCTATTGAAAAAATAAAAGAGGAATTGAATAAACAGATTATAGGATTTGATTTGAAATAGAGTAAGTTATGAATAATGCAATGCAAATACGTCGCGATTTAATAAGTCGAGTGGCTAAGTTGTTAGAAGATAGATGTTTGATAGAGAAGATAGATAGGCTTCCATTGGAAATGCGTCCGCGGACGCAAAAAGCAATTCGTTGTTGTGTACATAAAGAACGGGCTGTCCTTAAATATAGGACGATGGCATTGTTGGGTTTTAATACGAGCGATGAAACCGACGAATTGATGATGTTGTCGGAATATGCGAAGCAAGCGGAAATGCGAACGGAGTATACACCTGTTCAATTAACTGTGGTTGATGAGGCATGCAGCTCATGTGTAAAAAACAGTTATATAGTATCGAATTTGTGTCGATCTTGTGTAGCCCGCCCTTGTATGTACGTATGTAAAAAAAATGCCATAACGGTTACCGATAAGGCATATATCGATCATGAAAAATGTGTGAATTGCGGAATGTGCAAAGAAGTTTGTCCATTTCATGCGATTATTTATCAGCCTATTCCGTGTGAAGAATCGTGCCCTGTCGGTGCCATTAGTAGAAACGAATACGGTATTGAATATATTGATGACAGCAAGTGCATTTATTGTGGTAAATGTTTGATGTCGTGCCCCTTTGGAGCTATTATGGAGAAATCTTTTTTAGTGGAGATTATCAATACGATAAAGAAAGGAAAGAAAGTAGTAGCGATGATTGCACCGGCATTAGCCGGACAATTTCAAACCGATTTGGGTAGATTGATTACCGCTATTAAAAAGTTAGGATTTTCTGATGTGATAGAAGTGGCAAAGGGAGCCAATATGACCACTGAAAATGAGGCAAAAGAATTGCTGGAACGATTGGAAGAAGGGGCTCCGTTTATGACCACATCATGTTGCCCATCATGGGTCAATTTGGTTAACAAACATATGCCGGAAATGAAGCCTTTTGTATCTTCTACACCTTCCCCTATGGTATATACTGCACGTTGGGTAAGAGAGCATATGCCCGAGGCCGTGACTGTTTTTGTAAGTCCTTGTGTAGGAAAACGAAGCGAAGTATACCGAACCCCCGAAGTTGATTTTGTCGTATCGTTTGAGGAATTGGGAGCATGGTTTGTAGCAAAAAATATTGACGTAATGAAATGCGAACCGGATTCTTTGGATACCAATATTCATTCGGACGGACGAAGATATGCTTATTCTAACGGAGTTATGCAGTCAGTGAAAAATTATGTGCAAAATCCGGAAGTTATCAAAGATATTGTAGTTAACGGATTAGATAAAGCTGCTATTCGAACTTTAAAAGGATACATCAAATCTTGTCCCGGAAACTTTGTAGAGGTGATGTCTTGCCCCGGAGGATGTGTAAACGGATGCGATGTAATAGCTAATTTTAAAGTAGCTACTCGACAAGTTGATGCATTTGCTAATGAAGTAGAAAAGCGGTCTGAAACCAAAGATAAATAAAGAAAAAGCGGTGGGTATTGTATAAAATCAAAATTACCGCCGCTTTACTGAAAATTTGGGTAGAGCATAACAATGTTCTTACGAACTTTATAGTATAGTATAAAAATACATTTTATGAGTAAAATCTTAGTAGTCGACGATGAACAAGATTTATGTGAGATTCTTCAATTCAATTTGGAGAGTGAGGGATATGAGGTGGATGCTATAAATTCGCCCGAAGAGGCGTTGAAAATTTTCTCTCCGGAATATGATTTGTTGCTGTTGGATGTCATGATGGAAAAGATTTCCGGATTTCAATTGGCAAATAAAATTCGTAAGGAATATAATAGTCAGGTACCCATAATATTCTTAACAGCAAAAGATACCGAAAATGATATGCTTACAGGGTTTAGCATCGGCGCCGACGATTACATAACAAAACCTTTTTCTTTAAAAACTGTATTGGCTCGGGTAAGAGCTGTATTGAAACGAACAGAAAAAAGAGAAGAAGAAGTTTTGGGTTCGAAGCTTTTTATGATCGACAGTTTAAAAATTGATTTGGATGCGAAGAAAGTGACGATACAGAATCAAGAAATTTCATTGACTCGAAAAGAGTTTATGATTTTAGGTTTGTTGGTACAATCTCCTAAACGTTTCTTTACACGTGAACAAATTTTAACTCAAATATGGGGAGATGAATCCTATGTAACCGAACGTAGCGTAGATGTGCACATCGCCCGTTTGAGAAAAAAAATGGGTGATTTTGGAAATTATATCGTAAACCGAACCGGATTCGGTTATTCATTTGATAAATAAAGATCTGAAAGATCTCAAGATTCATAAGACAACAAAATATCTGAATATATGACTTATAAAAAAAAGATAATAATATATTTTCTGATAACTTTTGTGTTGTATACGACTATTATCGTTTTTATTCAACTTGCTAAAGAAAAACGCTACCAAACCAATGAACAAATAGAAGTACTGAAGGCCTATTCTGATATTATACAACACTATTTACAAACCTCACAAGATACGGCATCGGCATTGTTGTACCTTCCGGACGGATGCCGTTTAACCATTATGGATAATGAAGGAAATGTGAGTTATGATAATGTATCGATAGTGCAAATCAATCACATGGATCGTCCTGAAATACAGGAAGCGCTACAACAAGAGACCGGAACAGCTATTCGAAAATCGAAAACGACTCATAGTGAATATTTGTACGTGGCGCAAAAGGTGCCGGGGGGATTTGTACGCATTGCTCTTCCTTACGTGACGCGGTTCAACGATTTTTTCCAGCTTGACAATATTTTACTTTATGTGGCTGCATTTTTGTTTTTTACGTCTATATTGTTAGCAATTTATTTTTCCGACAAGTTTTGGGGTGTTATGGAGACATTGAAAAAATTTGCTGCATCGGCTGAAAAAGGTACTGTTGATTATAATTCGGTACATTTTCCCGATACCGATTCGGGAGAAATTGGAAGCCGGATCATTTCTTTATATAAACAATTGGAAACAAGTAAGCTACAGATTATAGAGGAAAAAGATCGTAATCGAAAAATGAAACAAGAGATGACCAATAATATTGCACATGAACTCAAAACTCCGGTTAGCAGTATTAGAGGTTATTTGGAAATATTGTTGGGAGATAAGCCCATTGATGAAGAAAAAAAACGTTATTTCCTAGAGCGATCTTATTCTCAAACATTGCGATTGTCGAGTCTGATTAACGATGTTTCGATGATCAATAAAATGGAAGAATCGTCGGATCTGTTTAAAAAAGAGTTGATTAATATTAGTACGATAGCGCAGGAAGCTATTGATGAATTGGACGATAAGATCGTAGAACGAAATATTACAGTAATAAATAACTTGTCACCCAATATCAAAATTATTGGAAATCATAGTTTGATTTATGGTATATTTCGCAATTTGATAGAGAATGCTATATCATATGCAGGAGAAAGCATTACAATAGGCATCGAGTGCCGCCGCGAAGATGTTAACTTTTATTATTTCCGGCTTTATGATACCGGGTGTGGTGTTGCTGAAAAGTATCTGACTCGCATATTTGATCGTTTCTTGCGTATTGACGAAGGACGTAGCCGCAAGACAGGAGGAACCGGATTAGGACTTTCCATTGTAAAACATGCCGTTCTTTTTCACGAAGGGGGCATTGTGGCTAAAAATGCAGAAACAGGCGGATTGGAATTTTATTTCTCGTTGAAAAAGTAATATAGATTGGTTTTCTCTATTTCGCAATATATTTCGTTTAACCCTGATTAAAATATTGAGTAGGAGAGAGTCGTTAACAGAGTTGTTCCAATTTGGAAATCGCAGAGACAATAGTTTGAATAGCATTAAAAGTGAGAGATAATCTTTTTTGCGATTCTTTTAAATGGCAAGTTTTCGGATTCTGCTGTACATAACGAATCACTTTAGCGAAACATTCCGATTTATAGAAAGGGTTCTCCGGATCGGTAACAAAGTAGCAAATCATCTTTTGTTGCTTTAACACTACTTTTTCAATACCGATTTCTTTTGATAAACGTCGAAGTTTTATGGTTTCAATCAGCTCGCAGGTCTGTTCCGGAATGGTCCCAAAACGGTCTGTTAGCCGACCACGGTAATCATTCAGCTGTTCGTCCGTTTCTAATTCGTTCAGTTCTTTGTATAACAATAACCGTTCGCTGATATTTGTAACATAATCGTCCGGAATAAGTACTTCCAAATCTGTTTCAATAACACATTCTTTAACAAACTCACGATTGTCTGTCATTTCATCGGCATATAAATCTTTAAACTCGGTGGCTTTCAATTCTTCTATAGCTTCGTTGAGAATTTTGTGATACATATCATAACCGATTTCAGAAATAAAACCACTTTGTTCAGCGCCTAAAATGTTACCCGCTCCACGAATGTCCAAATCTCGCATAGCAATGTTGAATCCACTTCCAATACTTGAAAATTCTTCGATTGCTTTCAGTCTTTTTTGAGCCTCTTCCGTAAGTATGGAGAAAGAAGGTACTAACAAGTAGCAGAATGATTTTTTATTCGATCGACCTACGCGCCCTCTCAGTTGATGAAGTTCGCTCAATCCAAATTGCTGAGGGTTGTTGATAATAATAGTGTTCGCATTAGGGATGTCCAATCCGTTTTCAATAATAGCTGTAGAAACAAGCACATCCGTATCGCCGTTGATAAAATCCAACAATACTTCTTCCAACTTAGCGCCTTCCATTTGTCCGTGCCCGATTCCGATACGTGCATCAGGAACCAACCGTTGCACCATGCCGGCCATTTCCGTTAAGTTTTCGATACGATTGCTAACAAAAAATACTTGTCCACCTCGAGAAAGTTCATACAATACGGCGTCACGAATAATTTCTTCCGAAAAAACAGCCAGTTCCGTTTGTATGGGTTGACGATTGGAAGGAGCGGTGTTAATCACCGAAAGATCGCGAGCCCCCATCAGTGAAAATTGCAAGGTACGCGGAATCGGCGTTGCCGTAAGAGTTAAACTATCTACGTTGATCTTCAGGCTACGCAGTTTCTCTTTTACGCTTACTCCGAATTTTTGCTCTTCGTCAATGATTAATAATCCCAAATCTTTAAACTTAATCTTTGAATTGGTTATGGCGTGGGTGCCGATAAGAATATCAATTTTACCTTCTTCCAGTTTTTTGTATATTTGATTTTTATCTTTCGCAGTTCGAAACCTGTTAATATATTCGATATTGCAAGGCAGGTCAGCCAGTCGCTCTTTGAATGTATTGTAATGCTGCAACGCCAAAATAGTGGTAGGCACCAATACCGCAACTTGTTTGCTATCTGCAACCGCTTTGAATGCGGCGCGTATGGCCACTTCCGTTTTTCCAAATCCCACATCTCCGCAAACCAGCCTGTCCATAGGTGCCGGTGATTCCATATCCGTTTTTACGTCGCGAGTAGCTTTGTATTGATCCGGAGTATCTTCGTAGATAAACGAGGCTTCTAATTCATTTTGCAAATAAGAATCGTGAGAAAAAGCGAACCCTTTGGATGCTTTACGTTCCGCATACAGCTTGATCAGGTCTTTAGCAATATCTTTTACACGTTGTTTGGTTTTCTGTTTCAGCACTTGCCACGATGCCGATCCCAACCGATTTAAGGTAGGCGTATTTCCTTCCTTTCCTATGTAACGGCTAATTTTGTGTAAGCTGTGTATGCTGATATACAAGATGTCATTGTCTTTATATATCAATCGGATGGCCTCTTGGATTTTTCCGTTATTTTCAATTTTTTCCAGCCCCGCAAATTTACCTACTCCATGATCGATATGCGTAATGTAATCACCCGGCTTCAGCTCAAAGAGTTCTTTTAATGTAATCGCTTCACGAGCATCCGATAAATCTTTAATTTTATATTTGTGATAACGTTCAAAAATTTCGTGATCTGTAAAACATACTGTTTTTTCCGTATGATCAATAAATCCATGAGAGAGCGAAATGTCTAAAAAGTCGATGTTAAGATATAAGTTCGGAAGTTGAACTTCAGCAAAAATTTTCTCCAATCGTTTCAATTGTTGCGTATTTTCTACGCATATGTAGTTTTTATATCCTTGCTCTCTATAGTTGTTTAGCGTTTTCAATAACAGTTCGAAATGTTTGTTGAAAACGGGTTGCGCGGTAGAGTCTGTTGTGATTATTTTTGCATCCGAAAAGAAATTCGTATTTCCGTATTCAATAATGTTTAAAGAGATTGCGTGGTGTAAAAATTCGTTTCCCGTTGAATACAATTCTTCAGGTTTTTGCCGGCTGACGGTACTTGATAATGAAGTATACATTTTTTCTGCTTCTTTGAAATCTGTTTCCAGCATATCTGTTGTATGCATAAGGTTTTCGACCCAAAGAAAATCTTTTTCGGTTAAATAGTGTAATAAAGGAACTTTCTTCTCTTTGTATAATGTGGTTTTGTTTTCTATGTTGGGAATTAATGTAATTGATTCCAGTTTTTGGATAGAAAGTTGAGAGATAGGGTGGAAGGTTCGTAACGATTCTACCGCATCTCCAAAAAATTCAATGCGGAACGGAAATTCGCCGGCAAATGAAAATACGTCGATGATACCTCCTCGCAAAGCATATTGACCCGGCTCTATAACAAAATCGACACGTTCAAATTCGTATTCCATCAATACATCCATTACAAAATCAATAGAAAGATTGGTGTTGACATGAATCTCAAGTGTATTTTGAGTCAGTGTCTGAGAGGATACAACCTTTTCTGAAAGTGCTTCCGGGTAAGTTACAATAATGGGATGTTGTTTTGAGTTGAGCCGTTTCATTACTTCGGAACGGAGCAATACATTCGCATTATCCGTATGTTCCGTTTGGTAGGGTTTCTTATATGAAGTAGGAAATATCAATACTCGTTTTTTTTCCAATTCTGTATGTGTTTCATCCAGCAAAGTTTCCAAATCATTATAAAAATAAAGTGCTTCTTCTTTGTTGGAGACAATGAATAAATGCGTGAACTCTTTTCTTTGTTGTGAAAGTGCGGCTCCAATAACCTGAGGTAAAGATCCTGAAAGCCCTTTTAATTTGATACGAAGTTTTGTTTGATTGAGTAGAGTTGACAATTCTTTTAGGATGGCCGTTTGTTGGTATCGTTCGATTAATTTATTCATTTTCGGTTATAAAATGGTAATTTACTTTTATTTCGTATACGAGCAGTTTCAAGAGAAACCATTGTGTTTTCAGAGTACAAAATTACGTTTTTTTTGCGAGAGGGATTCCTTTATTATGTTGAAATGGCAATTCATTACGATATCCAATATTACTTATTGTTACACCGTTTACTTTCTAAGGTCTGGATTTATAAAAAAATGAGCGTAATTACGAAAAAAAATATGATGATGATATTATAAAAAGGTAGTACCTTTGCACATACTATATCGAAATTATATTACGTATAATTGAATTTTTGTAAGGAAAGTATAGGTTTCAAATGAGAATAAATATGTGATTAATACATGCGATTTGCAGTATGTATTGGATATATGCCGGTGCGAAATATGAAAATAGGGTATGAGCTTAAAATAAATTACAGATAAAAGTTTGCATGATTGAATGAAAAAAACCATTTTTATCCTTATAGCGGTTATTAGTTTGCTATTGGGCATTATAGGAATGTTTGTTCCCATTTTACCTACCACCCCGTTTCTTTTACTTTCTGCCGCGCTGTTTGCCCGAAGTTCAAAAAAATACTATGATTGGTTGTTAAACCATAAATATTTGGGACCTTATATTCGAAATTTTAGAGAAGACAAAAGTATTCCGCTTAGAGTGAAAATTATTTCTATTTCTCTCTTATGGATAACCATATTGACGAGCGTATTTTTTGCTGCAGCAGGAAAATTATGGTTACAATTGGTATTAATTGCTATTGCTATAGGTGTCAGTATTCATATCCTTTCGTTTAAAACCAAAAAAAAATAGCCATTATCCATGTCGTTGATGGTATAAAAGAAGGTAAAATCAATGTAATAGCTGTTTTTACATAACTTCAAAAGCAGAATTTCCACTCTTTCCCGATCCTGTATTTTTCAACAGCATACCTTATTGAAGAGGCTTTAATTTGTAAATAATGTTAATATTTTGAATATACAAATACGTCTCCTTCTATTCTTGTATATTTGCAATTAATTAATCGATTAATTAATAATGATAACTGTCTGATGTGTAATAAAAAAGATAAGCAAAAACTGATTCTTGAAGCTGCCGAATATCTATTTCTAACGAATGGATATGAGCAAACTTCTACTAAAGATATTGCCAAAAAGGCCGGATGCAATGCTGCATTGTTGCATTACTATTACCACACGAAAGAACAATTGTTTATGGCCATTTTTGAAGAAAAAGTGTGTCAATTTGCAGAAAGTTTTGTCCATATAGATGATGCAGAAACATTTCAGGAAAACATAAGAAGAAGAGTCGATCGTATTTCAGAATGGTTGATATCGAATCCGTTGGTTCCCTTTATGATTGTCACTCAAATTATGACATCGAAACAACATATGGATGTGTTGAAAGTGAAACTTCAAGCAATTTTAGGCGATTACTCCAAGATGATACAAAAGAAACTGGATGAGGAGTATGAGAATGGCAACATTCGAAAAACAACTTTTTTAGATCTTGCCATTACCGTTCTATCTCAAGTATCCTTTTTGTTTTTGATAAAATACGGAATACAACGTGTATGTGATTTTAGCGATGACGAACTGGAAGTATTTATTGAGCATCGGAAAGCGGAGAATTTTAGAATTGTCTTGGAAAGTTTGAAACCGGAATAAAGCGGGTATATGAATAACGTTGTAAAATAAAAAAACGATGGGTAGAAACATAAAATACATATTTATTATACTAGTAATGTGCATGTTTGTAAATGAGTTGCATGCGCAATCGGGAGGAGATCAAATTATAGGTATTTATTTGATGAAAACACCGGATACCGGTGACGAATCTCGAATCGAAATTTATAAAACTCAAAACGGAACCTATGCAGGTAAAGTAATTTGGGTAAAAAATCCGCACAATGAAGACGGCACGCTTCGCCGCGATGTCAAAAACCCCGATCCAAAACTTCGAAATCGAACTGCCGATAATATGATTATTTTAAAAAACCTGAAATACGATTCCGATAATCAAGAGTGGATAGAAGGGGATATTTATAATCCCAACATGGGAAAATCATTTAAATTGAAGGTTAAAAAGATGAAGAATCCGGATGAAATAATTGTTCGTTACTATAAAGGAATACCTTTCGCAGGAATGGATAATACATGGAAAAAATTGAAATAATAAAGACTGTAACCATTGAAATGATCCGGAGGAATTTACTTACTACAAAGGGGAACAATTAACTTTGTAGAACTCGGAAGAGACCGGAGCATGAAACTTGGCATGTTCAGCCTTTTCAAGGTTGTACCGTATCGGATGAAGGATCGCACTATATACTGCAATCTTTATTGGGTTGCATATGCATTACAGAAAAATAAATTATGAAATATCAACTAATTGTAAACTTTATTGAGATGAAATTATATATTAATAGCGGACTACTGGCTTTGCTCTTGGTTATGAGCGGGTGTAAAAATGCGGAACAAAAGCATGAAAAAACAACCATTCCTGTTCGAGCTGTAACGGTGGGATCTTCAACGGTAAAAGACCGGCAACAATATGTAGGTACTGTTGAAGAAGGGTCTTCGGTTTTATTGAGTTTTGCTTCTGCAGGAACCGTGAAAACGGTTTCGGCGAAGGAAGGAATCGCTGTTCAAAAAGGGCAATTGCTGGCAACTCTCGACGATCGTACGGCGCAGAGTGCTTATCATGCGGCAAAAGCCGCGTTAGACCGAGCCGTAGACGGATACAGACGCGCGGAGCAAGTGTATAAAAAAGGGAGTATGCCTGAAGTAAAATGGATTGAAATTCAGACACAACTTGAACAGGCTCAATCGATGGCCGATATCTCGCAAAAGAATTGGGAAGATTGTAAATTGTATGCACCTCAATCGGGGATAATAGGAGATGTAACGATTCATCCGGGAATGAATGTATTGCCGTATCAACCGATAATGAAGGTCATGAATGTGGCGCAGTTACATGTAAAAGTATCCATACCCGAAAATGAGATTACCAAAATTGCATTAGGTCAAAAAGCCAAAATCACCGTAGCCGCATTGGATAATAAGGAATACGAAGGGATTGTTGATGAACGGAGTTTTACAGCAAATACCCTTTCACATAGTTATCCGGTACGGATTCGATTGTTGGGAGAGACCAAAGGGTTACTTCCCGGAATGGTTTGTAAGGTTGTAGTATCTGAAGATTCTAAAACTGTCGTAAAGGAAATTCCCAACAGGGCTATACAGCTCGATAATGACGGGCGGCGCTTTGTATGGGTTGCAGAGCATGGCGTTGCAGTTCGTAAATATGTTACTATTGGCGATTTAACAAGAACAGGGGTCATGATCAGTAGCGGTTTGGAGGAAGGTGAAAAGGTTATTACCGACGGGATTCAAAAAATATCTGAAGGAACCCAAATTAGTGTAGAGAGCAAATAGAAGCGCATGTGCAAACATAGAGTTGAGTAACATTAAAATAAATATGCCATAAACATGGGAAAAGATAAAAAAGGCATTATCGAATCGATAATGAAATCATATAAAATTGTATTTTTAATCATCATTTTACTGGTCGCATACGGTATTTACGGTTTGGTAGATATGGATAAACAGGAATTTCCCGAATTTACCATACGACAAGGAGTTATAGGGGCCGTATATCCCGGAGCTACGCCTGAAGAAATAGAAGAACAACTCACCAAACCGTTGGAAAATTTTTTGTTTACTTTCCAGGAAGTAGATAAAAAGAAAACCTATTCTTATACACAAGATGGTATTGTGTATGTATTTGTAGAATTGAATAAAAATATACACAATAAAAATGAGGCATGGTCTAAAATTCGCCACGGATTGAAAGATTTTAAAATGATGCTGCCTGCAGGCGTTCTGGCACTGGTCGTTAACGATGACTTTGGCAATACATCTTCTTTGTTGATAACGATGCAATCGAGCGATAAAACATATCGCGAACTCCAACATTACATGGATTTGCTCTGCGATAAGTTGCGTACCATCGATGCCATGGGAAACATCAATGTTATTGGAAAACAAAAGGAAGAAATTAATGTGTATATCGATAAAGAAAAACTCGCCACGTACGGAATTAGCGATAAAACATTGATGGCAAATTTGTATACTCAAGGTTTATTGACAATCGGGGGAACGCTGGCGACGGATGACATGACTGTTCCGTTGCATGTTGTAAGTCCCTATCGATCGGAAAAGGAAATTATAGAGCAAATTGTTTACTCGGACCCTCAAGGGAATGTAGTCCGATTAAAAGATATTGCACGTATTGTGCGAGAAAATGCGGATCCGGATAACTATATTATGAAAGACGGACAAAAGACATTGGTGCTTTCTATCGAAATGCGCTCCGGTAATAATATTGTGGAATTTGGGGAAGAGGTAGAAGCCGCATTACAAGATTTCCAACGTACATTGCCCGAAAGCGTATCGTTATATCGGATAACGGATTTACCCGAAGTGGTAGGGAACTCGGTATATTCATTTTTGATAGATTTGGTAACATCCATTGTTATTGTCATTTTGGTACTTCTGATTCTGTTCCCTTTGCGGTCTGCTTTAGTTGCTGCTATCGGAATTCCGATTTCCACAGCTATAACGCTTGCTGTAATGTATACTTTCGGTATCGAAATGAATACGGTAACTTTAGCTGTTCTTATTGTGGTGCTGGGTATGATTGTGGACAATTCCGTTGTGGTTATCGACGGGTATATCGATCTTTTGAATAGAGGATACTCTCGTTGGGATGCGGCGGTAACAAGTGCAAATATGTATTTTTCTCCGTTGTTGTTAGCAACCATTGCCATCAGCAGTATTTTTTTCCCGTTTTTATTTACACTTACAGGCCCGTTGGGCGACTTTATTAAATTTTTCCCATGGTCTATTGCCGTAGCTCTGTTTATCTCGTTAGGAATATCCATGTTTTTAACGCCTTATTTGGAATACCGGTATATCGGACTACAGCCTCCAAATCAAAAGGTTTCTTTTGTAACAAAAATACAGAATCGTTTTTTTTGCTGGTTGCAAGTAGGTTACGAATGGGTATTGGGCCGTTGTTTCAAGCATCCGTATATAACGCTGGGTATTGGATTCGGGACTGTATTGTCGGCAGTGTTGATATTCTTGAATTTGCCGATGCAGATGATGCCTAAAGCGGAACGGAATTGCTTTGCCGTGGAGATATACCTTCCGAGCGGTTCTCCGTTGAAACAAACCCGCGCGGTATGCGATAGTGTGGAAGCGTTGCTGAAACAAGACAAGCGGATTGAGTCTGCTACTGTTTTTGTAGGAACGGGCTCGCCTCGTTTCATGACTACGTATGCGCCCAATATGCCCACAAAGAATTATGCTCAGTTTATTGTCAATACGGTTTCCGAAAAAGCCACCAAAGAAGTACTGAAAGCATATAAGGATAAGTACGACAATTGGTTTCCGGAAGCTTATGTGCGCTTTAAACAGATGGATTATCAGGCTGTTAAAAATCCGGTCGAAGTCCGATTTATGGGTAATGACCTACAAGAGTTGGAAATATATTCCGATTCGTTGACACGTTTTATGCACACTTTGGATGATGAGCTTTCGTGGATTCATTCCGACCATGACGAATATATGCCTACGGTAAAAATAGAGCTGAACCAAGATGAAGCCACGCGTTTGGGCATTACCAAAGCAATGGTATCGGCGGGTTTGGCTACTGCTTTCGGCGGGACTCCCTTAACCACTGTTTGGGAGGGCGATTATGCTGTTGCCGTAAAGCTTCGGTTGGAAAACGCCGACAGTTCATTTTCGTTCGAAGATATAGGCAATACATTGATATCCGGGGTTGTCCCCGGTGTTTGGGTGCCTTTACGCCAGATTGCAACGTTAACTCCTGATTGGCAACCGGCTCAAATTGGGCATCGAAACGGAGTGAATTGTATTACCGTGTCTGCCGATCTGAAATATAACGGTTCACAGCCTAAAACCATGAAGAAAATACAAAAATACATCGAGAGTAATTTGAAAAATCAGGTTCCCGAGGATATAAAAATCGTATATGGAGGGCTTACCGAAGTCAATGAAGAAACCGCTCCTGAAATTATATCGGGATTGATTGCAGCCTTATTGATTGTTTTCTTTTTCTTGGTTTTTACTTTCAAGAAAATCAGTTTGTCGCTACTTTCAATGGGGGCTATGACATTGTGTTTGTTCGGTGCTTTTTTGGGATTGTGGATTTTTGGTGTCGATGTGAGCCTTACAGCTATTTTGGGGATTGTAAGTTTGATTGGAATTATTGTGCGGAATGCCATTATCATGTTCGAGTATGCAGAAGAACTGCACAAGGGAGGGGCTTCGGCGCACGATGCCGCCTTCGAAGCCGGAAAACGGCGCATGCGCCCGATATTCTTAACGTCTGCGACAACTGCTGTAGGTGTTATCCCAATGATTATCAGTATGAATACTTTGTGGATGCCTATGGCCGTGGTTATCTTTTTTGGAACACTGTTTTCCATTTTTATGGTAATAACCGTATTGCCGGTTGCTTATTGGAAGGTATACGCCCATACTAAAGTGAAGGCGGCAAAAAGCGAATGAAGGAAATGCAACCGTGTGATTTCAACAAAAGGAAATTCTAGTAATGAATGAAAATAAGATAGATAATGAATAAACAATATAAAACACTCATAGAATCTAGTTTTTATAGAATTAAAATAAGTACCGTACTTCTAATTTTCGGAGGTGTCCTCAATACGCTTTCGGCACAGGAGGTGAAAATATGGTCTCTTGATTCCTGCAAAACATTGGCTTTACAAAATCAGGTGAAACTTAAAAATGCCGATTTGGAAATTGAGGCGGCAAAACAGACTAAAAATGCTGCTTTTACACGCTATTTTCCTACGATAAGTGCACAGGGAGCCGCTTATGTATTTCGGCAACCGTTTGTAGATGTCAATTCTTCGGAATCGGATTTGGATGTAACGCTTTCATACAACGGTGTTACATTAAGCGAAGCATTGCAATCTCTTTCCACTCAATTGTCGCCTATTTTAGGTATATTGGGTATCGACCTGAATACGATGATGGAATCGTTTAGAGAGGGATTTCAAGTGGAAGCTAGCATGATTGAAAGGGGCATGGTAGGGGGTGTAACGGCTTTACAGCCTATTTTTGCCGGAGGACGTATTGTAAATGGAAATAAATTGGCGGCATTGGGTATAGAAGCTTCTTTATACCAAAAGGAAGCCATCCAAAAGGAAGTTCTTTTAAAAACCGAACAAAGCTATTGGTTTGTTATTTCCTTACAAGAAAAAATGAAAACGATAGATCAATTGTCGGTATTGTTGGATACGCTTTATAGAGATGTAAAGACGGCTTATGATGCGGGATTGGTTCCCAAAAACGATCTGTTAAAGGTAAAACTGAAACAAAATGAGATTCGTTCTGCTTACATAGCCCTTAAAAATGGAATTGCATTGGCTCGGATGTCTTTGTGTCAATATATCGGAGAAGCCTATACTGAACATATCGTATTATCCGATTCGTTGCGTGAGATACAGCCTCCCTGGGGTTTGAAAACCGATTTTGGGCAATCCGTTATGCAACGTACCGAATACAAATTATTGGATTTGAATGTAAAAGTGGAACGTGTGAAGAAAAATATGATTATGGGAGAGGCTTTACCTCAACTGGCTATCGGCGGAGGGTTGCTGTATAACAATATTTTTGGGGGCGACGCTACCAATGCGGTTTTATTTGCAACGGCATCTATTCCTCTTACTGCATGGTGGGAAACAAGCCACCAAATAAAAAAACAAAAAATAAAATTGCAGATTGCCGAAAATACGAAAACCGATTTTTCTCAATTGCTGCAATTACAAATGCAACAAACGTGGAACGAAGTAGAAGAAACGTATAATCAAATTGCATTAAAAACCGAAGCGGTAGAAGAAGCTCAGGAGAATCTGATTTCGACACAACATTATTATGAAGCCGGAATGGTGAGCTTATCCGATTTTTTGGAGGCGCAAACATTGCTGCAACAAAGTAGAGATCAGTATATCGAACAATGTATTACGTATAAGGTAAAGCTGATGCAGTATCGCCTGTTTTTCCATGAATAGGCGGTTCATGTTGGTGCGTTTTTCAGAATTGTACTGTTAAGGACTCGATTCGGGTTGTAGAAATACGAAAAGAAATAAAATTGAGTTATTAAAGCAAAAATATGCACTATGAGAAGATTTTTTATACTCTTGTTGATTGGTTTTACAACCTATACGTTTGCACAAGAAACTACCAAAGTATACCTTTTTAAACTTCAGGAAGAGATTGCGAAACCGGCAGTAATGCGAGTGGAGCGAGCTCTTGAAAAAGCGGAAAAAGAGCATGCCGATGTTGTTATTATGCAATTGAATACGTTTGGAGGAGAATTGGAGTCTGCCGATAAAATAAGAACGCTGTTGCTGGAATCGAAAATTCCCGTTTGGGCTTATATCGACAACAATGCTGCATCGGCGGGAGCATTGATCTCCATTGCTTGCGACAGTATTTATATGCGGTCCGGATCGAGTATCGGTGCTGCAACGGTGGTCAACCAAACGGGAGAGGTGCAACCCGATAAATACCAGAGTTATATGCGTTCCATGATGCGTTCTACTGCCGAAGCTCGCGGGCGTAGACCCGATATCGCCGAGGCAATGGTTGATCAGGATGTATATGTGAAAGGTATTTCCGATAGCGGGAAGGTTCTTACTTTTACTACGGTGGAAGCCATCCAGTATGGTTATTGCCAAGGGCAGGCCGAAAGCGTAGAGGAGGTGCTCAAACAGGCAGGTGTTCAGAAATATACTATAGAAGAGCAACGGTATTCAGCTATCGAAAAAGTGATCGGCTTTTTAATTAGCCCCATGGTTAGCGGATTGTTGATTATGCTCATTATCGGAGGAATTTATTTTGAATTTCAGTCGCCTGGAATAGGATTTCCGTTAGCCGTAGCTATATTGGGAGCGTTGTTGTATTTTGCGCCTTTGTACCTTGAAGGGTTGGCGGCAAATTGGGAAATCATTATTTTTGCTGTCGGTTTGCTGTTGTTGGCATTGGAATTTTTTGTCATACCCGGCTTTGGGGTGGCAGGTGTTGCCGGCATTATCTGTGTACTTGGCGGGTTGGCTTTGAGCTTGATCGGAAATGTCGGTTTTGATTTTTCGGGAATACCCGCTATGGATATTATTCGCAGTTTTTGCATTGTCATAGTGGCGTTTACCATCGCTTTTCCCCTTTCCATATGGTTGGGAAAAAAATTGTTTACGAATCGTTTGTTTGGAAATAAATTGGCGTTAAGTACCGTACAAAATGCTTCTGACGGATATACCGTATTGCAACCGGAGTTCTCATCTATCGTAGGAAAAATAGGAGTGGCTCAAACCCTATTACGCCCTTCGGGTAAAATCTTTATAGATGAAAACGTATACGATGCCGTTGCGCAAGTGGGATATATAGAAAAAGGAGAAACGGTTCGTATAGTAGGGTATGAAAATTCAAATTTGATAGTGATAAAAACTGAACTGGAGTTGTAAATACACTGTATATAATACATCAATAACCCTATAAACTTCTTATATGTAATTCATACATATAAGAAGTTTTTTTATCAGATGGATTTCAACATTTTCCTGATATTTTCTTTGCAGCCGAAAATAATTATTAAATCGTCTTCTTGCAGTTTGTATTGAGGTAATTTATCGCTCTCAATTGCAACATATTGAAATGATGTTTTATTGAAAATATTCTTTGAGGCAACTCTTTGTGATATGCTTATAATTTGAACGGCAAATTCTTTTTCAATATTGATTTCATTTATGGTATATCCTATAAATAGGGAGGGTATGGGAAATTTAATGATGCAATGTTTGTTTCCCGTATCCATAGATATAATGCTTCTTCCAAACTCAATAGCATGCGCTATTTGCTTTGCGGCAGATATTTCAGGAGTAAAAATTTGTTCGACATGTAAAGATTCTAAAATAATTTTATGAGTGTCGGAAAAGGCTCTGGCATAAATGCAAGAAACATGTAAGTGCCTTAGTTTTGCAACCACTTCGATGGAAATTCCCAAATCTTTTCCAATGGCAACAAAGACGGCGTCGACACTAGGAAAGGGTAATATTTTCAATGCCTCTATATCTGTTGCATCCAATTGGTATGCCGATGTAATTCGAGTACTTAATTCATTAATCTTGTTATTTTTAATATCGATACCGATAACCTCATGTCCCAGTTCTGTAAGTTCTACAGCCAACTGAGCTCCAAAATTTCCTAGTCCGATGACAATATATTTCATATACTTAGTTTATAATTATATTTGTAACAGGTAGACGATAATTCGTTGATTTTTGAAGTTTTACTATGCCCATAAAGAAGGATAGGAACCCAATTCGCCCGATAAACATCAATCCGATAAGAACCAATTTTGATCCTTGTTCCAAATACGGAGTAATATTCATGCTTAGCCCCGTAGTAGTCATTGCAGACATGCATTCAAAAACAATGCTGATAAAAGACATGTCGTGTTCTATGCAAAGAAGGATAAATACGGATACAATCAGAAGGAGGATCGATATAAATACGGTTGCGAACGCTCTCAGGATGGACGTATTTTCAATTTCATAGTTTTTCATTTCAATGTATGATTTTCCTTTCAGAATACTTCGTACCGTATACAGAGCGACGGCAAGAACATTTACTTTGATACCTCCTGCTGTGGATTGCGCGCCTCCTCCGATCCACATGAGGACAATCAATATAAAAATAGTGGGGAAGGAGAGAAGTCCGATATCCATATTGTTGAATCCGGCCGTACGTGACGAAGCGGATAGGAAGAACGCGTGGGTGATTTTATCGAAAACAGGGAAATGGGCAAGATTGTTATTCCACTCCAAAAGCAGAATCAATAAACCTCCGGAAATCAATAGTATTAACGAAAGGGATACGATAATTTTGCTATTGAGGTTCATATATCCAAATTTTGACTTGGGGCTGTTTATTGAATTGAATTTAAAGAACTTGCTTATCCTGGAAAAAAGGGATTGTACAAAATTGGCTAATATGGGGAATCCTATTCCTCCGAAAAATATCAAACCGGATAAGATCCAATACAGAGAGCCGTTGTGTATAAGGGCAGTGCTGCTCATTCCGTCCGGAAGCGTCGAAAAACCGGCGTTGCAAAATGCCGAAATGGAATGGAATATACAAAAAAAGAAGGTTTCGTCCATCGGCAAATTCAAGCTGCTGCCCACGGAAAACCAAATTAACAAGGCTCCAACCCCTTCCAGTATTAAAGTAATTCCAAATACGTAAAGCAACATTTTTAATAACGAACCCATAATATCGGCATTGAGAATATGGTTTAGTTTGTATTGCGTGGAAATAGAAGTTGCTCCTCCGAAAAATACTCCGAAAAAACTTGTAATGGTCATCACTCCAAGGCCTCCGATTTGTATTAATAGCATCAGGACAAGCTGGCCTTGGTGAGTAAAAACTTCGGCTATGTTTAAAGGGGTTAACCCTGTTACGCAAACGGCACTCGTAGCAATAAAAAGGCTGTCGATAAAGCGAATGTCTTCTGCGGTAGATCGGGGTAGCAAAAGAAGGCACGTGCCCGCGGCAATCAAAAAAAAGAAGCTTAACGACATGAGCAGGAAAGGATTCATGCGTTTGGTAACCATCTCTATGACGAATTTGGCTAAAAATGCGATAGAAGATATGTTAACCAATAACAATTTGTACATATGAGTATTGAAAATACCGAATTCCGGTATATGTCCCAATAGAAATAAAAAATAAGGAATGAATACCCACAAGTAACGTGATTTTCTTTTTAACGTCTTGAGTGAAAACTCCGTGAAGAAATCGAATAGCAAATAAAAAAAGAAGACGAAAAGAGAGACGCTATTGAGTCCGTATATTATTTCCTTTACATATGGTTCTGTTGTAAAGCCAAACAATACAATGGCACTGAAAATATTGAAAATACAGAGTGTAATAACAACACGAATGAATACTTTTCGTAATGATTTTGCGATACGTTCTTTATATTTATTCGGATATAAAAAGATCATAAGTGTAGGTGCTTATTGCTGTATTTTATATGAATTTGTATTTCCTCCAATTCTTTTTTTTATCTGAGAATTGCCGTATAAAAAAGATGGATACAACATACCTTTTGTACTCCAGATCAATGAATATGGAAGAAGATCCGTTCATGATATATCGTGCAAGTAGTATATTTTTTCCATATTCGTTTATTTATATTTTTCTTTATTCCGGTGCAAAGATACGATATGAAAACGAGAATAGAAGCAAAATAGAAAAAGAATGTTGTAAATAAGAGTTTGAACGAATCGTTGAAGTAGAGGAAATGCTGACGATAAATAGACTTTCATTTCTACACAAATGGATAACCTGATACCCGCTAGCAGAAACTCCATCTTATACAGGGCATGTTTGTCGGATGCGGGTAATTTTTCGGAGCGGATCGAACAAAAGATTTTCCATGCAGAAATTGTCGTCGATAGCGTATGGGTAGCAATCGAAGGAAAGCTCTATAAGAAAATGACCTAAGGAGAATAGGGCATGGATAGAGTGAAGGAGCAGATACAGGGAAATTGCAACCGTATCAAAGCCGAGGTGAAACAGATTGTAGGAGATGAGATACAGCGTATTAAGTAATTAAAATCAGTTCATTGCTTCGCTCTATCTTCATTCTGCGTTACTACTAATGCAGAATGAAAATCATGTTTTTAGAGACGAAAAAATCAAAAATCGAAAACTCGTGATCTTGTTAAATCCGGGTGAGGACGGCAGGTTAAGAATCGTTACCAGTATCGAACCGCACGACAGACTGAATACGGTCGGTCCGACAAAAAGAATGCGGACAAGTTTCGAACCGCTAACCTGTGTGGCAACGTGTTTAAAAATTTCTTTAGCAAATTTTCTGCACAGTGTGAAAAACCTTCTCTCACTCGGCTTTATGCCGTCACACCAAGTGCTTTCGACAAAGTAGCGGGCTTCCCGGAGAAAATTATCGGCATTGATCCTGATGACAAGATACTCGATCGCTACAAAGTAAAACCGGAGGCAGAGCCCGAAAAGCAATTCCAGAGACAACAGAAGCGAAAACCGCTTAGCCTATGGTCATTTCGGTATGTGAAGCGATATCGTTATTTATTTTTTTCCGTACATACAGTTCGTCAGGTGATCGTTGATAAACCCGGAAGCTTGCAAGTGGGCGTAACAAATCGTAGTTCCGAAGAATTTGAATCCCCGCTTTTTCATATCCCTGCTCATGGCATCGGATTCGGGAGAGGAGGCCGGAATCTCACTCAATGACCGAAAGGTGTTGATAATCGGTTTTCTGTCGGGAAAGAACGATAGTGTGTAGTCATAAAAACTACCGAACTCCTTTTGTATGGCAAGGAATAGCTTTGCATTGGTGATGGTCGATTTGATCTTCAGGCGGTTTTTCACAATGCCCTCAAACTGCATCAATCGTTCAACATCTTCATCGGTCATTTGCGCCACCAGTTCGGCGTCGAAATCACAAAAAGCTTTGCGATACCCCTCACGCTTTCTAAGGATCGTTATCCAGCTCAATCCGGCTTGGGCACTCTCCAGCACAAGAAACTCGAACAGCATCTTGTCGTCGGTCACCAATTTTCCCCACTCTTGATCGTGATATTTCACATACAACTCGTCGGTTCCGCACCAACCACAGCGCCCGTTTATTATATCTTGCATAATCATACTATTTGTAATACGTTGCAAAGATACACATATATT
The DNA here is from genome assembly GCA_964474745.1 of uncultured Bacteroidaceae bacterium. Lineage (GTDB taxonomy): Bacteria > Bacteroidota > Bacteroidia > Bacteroidales > P3 > HGM05376. The sequence continues at coordinate 28,146 of CAYYUE010000001.1, forward strand.
ACTACAGTATACATTGTTTGCTTAAAATGTTCTTTTTGAGGTATTTCTAATATATGGAAGGAACATATGTATAGTATTCTTATAGTACTTCCGTTCATTTTTTCATGAAAAAATGAACGGAAGTACTAATATTGAGCATCGGCCTAAAATGGATCTCGCTTTTTGAATAGGTTTGTCATTTGATACAGAGAAATAACATCATGGAGATTGTATATTGCGGATCGAGAATTTTTGAGAATTTTGAAACCATAACCGAAAAAACCTCTTTTTTGTAAGAAAACGAAGGGCAAACCTCCGGGTGGAATAAAGGGCAAAGATTTCCCGATCGCGGTATGTGGAAATTCAAACTCTTTGAAATAGGGTGGGTGCTTCCGGATCCAATTTCATAGCAATTTCTTTTCATTATGATACATTCAGATTGTGGATTTATTTATTTTGTATACAATGACTTATACAGATTTTCTAAAGAAATGATCAAAATAAATAGAGGAATACATATACGTCTTTTGCAAATTGAAAATTTCTCTTCGTTTAAGGATGTATCGTTGTATGAAAATGAAGAATCGATGGCGTGCCGATTGCGAGCATCGTACGGAACGTAAAAACTGGATATTTGTTGAAAATGAAACAGTTGAATGATTTGTGTGCCGCTTCGTGAACTTGTGTATATATATAAATGAAATAGCCAAGTATGCAGATGGGGACTTGCTGGTGAACAGATGGGGACTTGCTGATGAACAGATGGGGACTTGCTGATGAGCAGATGAGGACTTGCTGATGAGCAGATGGGGACTTGCTGATGAAGAGATGGAGGCTTGCTGATGAGCAGATGGGGACTTGCTGATGAGCAGATGGGGACTTGCTGATGAAGAGATGAGGACTTGCTGGTGAGCAGATGAGGACTTGCTGGTGAACAGATGGAGGCTTGCTGATGAAGAGATGGAGGCTTGCTGATGAACAGATGGAGGCTTGCTGATGAACAGATGGGGACTTGCTGATGAACAGATGGAGGCTTGCTGATGAAAAGATGGGGACTTGCTGATGAACAGATGGAGGCTTGCTGATGAAGAGATGGGGACTTGCTGATGAGCAGATGGGGACTTGCTGATGAGCAGATGAGGACTTGCTGATGAAGAGATGGGGGCTTGCTGGTGAACAGATGGAGGCTTGCTGATGAAGAGATGGAGGCTTGCTGGTGAACAGATGGAGGCTTGCTGATGAGCAGATGGGGGCTTGCTGATGAACAGATGGGGGCTTGCTCCGGATCGATATACAGTTCCTAATCGTGAGTCTGTTGTTATATAAACAGCCTTATAAACCAACCTCTTCCTACAGGAATTTCACATTTTCGTACATCACTAAAATAAGCTGGATTTTGCAGTCTGAAGAATAGTATAATTTAGTTAGTGGTTAGCGGATGTGTAGCCTGATAAATAAATACCAACGCATCGATGTTTCGAGGAACTTGCAAGTCAAGGTATACACTTTCGATGGGGATTACACGCCCCTTTTTTACAGCCGATAAGTTGTTATAAGGATAGGTTTGTACGAAAGCTTCCGCATCTTCTTTCCGAACAAAAATATATTCCGGATCTGCTTTCAATAAGGCTTCTACGCTGTAACTCCATCCTGTAATGTTCGAGGCAATATTTTGAGTACCTGCAATGGAAAAAATATCGGTGATAAACGTATTGCCTCCCGCTGTAAAATTTCCTCCTTTTCCGAATCCAACCACGTAATAAACAGTTGGTTTATGATTACTATCTGCTTTTAAGCTTGAAGTTATTTTTTGTACTTGATTTTGCAAGTTTTTGTTGAGTTTTGCGGCTTCCTCCTCGTTTCCGATAAGCATTCCTATTTTCCGGATGTTTTCAAAAAGAGCTTCGAAAGTTGCTTTTTCGCGTATGGCAACCAGAGGGATACCTGCTTTTGCAATTATGTTGGCAGTATTTTCGGGAACCATGGATCCGATGATTACCAAATCAGGAGCCAAGGCGAATAATTTTTCAACATTTAAATTATTGATTCCTCCGATACTCTCGATAGCAAGAGCATCGTTAGGGTAGGTACAATAATCGGTTCTTCCTATTAGGCGTTCATTCCCATGAAGTGCAAAAATAATTTCCGTAATAGCCGGAGATACGGAAACAATACGTTTCGGATTTTTAGGAACATGTACTTCTCTATTATAGTCATCTACAAACAAATAGTTTTCTTTTTCGGGAAGTGAATTCGTATTTGTTTGGCATGCCGTAGCCAGTACAACCAAAAATCCGAAACGGAATAAGAGTGTATTTAATTTTTGTTTTATTTTTTGTGCTTGCAAGGGATCAAAAAGGTTTATTATGCGTTCATGCCCCCACAAATATTAATTACTTGTCCGGTTACATATGATGACAAATCGGAGCCCAAAAATACACATACTTTAGCAACCTCATCAGGGGTTCCGCCTCTATGTAAAGGAATTTTTTTATACCATTCGTCTTTAATATTATCAGGTAATACGGCTGTCATTTCTGTAATAATGAAGCCCGGAGCAATTGCATTGTGGCGAATGTTACGAGTTCCCATTTCTTTAGCTGCCGATTTTGTGAAACCGATAATACCTGCTTTAGAAGCCGAATAGTTGCATTGATTTGCATTTCCGGAAACTCCTACAACAGAACTTAAATTGATCACGCTGCCTTCTCCTTTTTTCCACATAATCGGTTGTACGGCTTTTGTTAGATTGAATACCGATTTTAGATTTACATTGATAACCATATCCCATTGTTCTTCCGTCATACGTTTCAATGCGCCGTCTCTTGTAATGCCGGCATTATTTACCAATATGTCTATAGTGCCGAATTCGGCAACAACTGCTTCTACCAATTCGTTACTGCTTTCGAATGATGCGGCATTCGAAGCATAGCCTTTGGCCTTCACACCATACGCCAATAGTTCTTTTTCGGTTTCTTCCATGCTTTCGTTGCGTACAACATCAGAGAAGGCAACATTACATCCTTCTTGGGCATAACGTAGTGCAATTGCTTTTCCAATACCTCTTGAAGCTCCTGTAATAAGAGCAGTTTTTCCTTCTAATAATTTCATTATGTTCTTTATTTTACGTTGTATTTTTATTGCTTAAAGTTTGCAAAGGTACAACTTTTTTTTGCATTTTATAAAAACAGGATTCCTGTTTACAGATTGTGAGTACTCATTTTTTATAGCTTTTGTTGCCTTTTTTTAGGGAAGGATACCAGTTTTATTCCATATGTCCATTCTATATAATCGGCATGTCCTGCATGTGCTTTTATAGAGACACCTGTGAATTGGGTGTTGTTTTTTCCGATGTGGTATAACACCCCTACACGTTCGTAATAAGGTAAAAATTGATATTCCCCATTAAATGTGTACACTCCGAATCCGACGCGAAGAGAGACTTTACCCCAAAAACATTCAAACGATGCAAAAATAGCTTGTGAAAAATTTTCGATACTGCTGTAACATTCCGGCCTTGTAGCATTGGTTCCGTTATACATAATGTCGATACCGCCTCCATATGCAAAACACGGATGAAACCGGCGAGAGTATCCTGCAGTAAAGGTTCCTGCAAAATAATAACTTTCGTTATGCCTGGATTGAACAAACCCCGGAGATAGGGACAAATAAATATCGTTTTCTTTTTGGAAAAAGCTGTCTTTGACAAGATGCGGATAAGTGCATGTTCTGTTATCGAAATAATATGAAGCCCCTATTTCTGCATTGATAAAATTGAGCCCCAAATTGGGTTTTTTTAAATAACCATTCGACGAATGCGAAAATTTGATGCCTCCGAAGACATTTATATTTTCTTGTATGTTATAAGTTCCCACAAACCCCAAATTGATAAGTACGTTTAAGGGGGAACCAATATATTTGTTATTGCTGTTTGTTATGGGATCGTACCATTTCGAATAATAGGAGAGTCCTAATCCTATATACCAATCAATACTGTATTTAGGTGTTTTATAAAACGAAGGTTGAACAAAAAACGACAATCCCAATTTATTTCCTGTGAAGGGATTCCGAATATAATCATAAGAAAACTCAATACCTGTAAAAGGATAATTCCAGAAAGAATACCAATAATCGTCACCATGAAGTTCTTTTCCTAAAGTAATCGAAAAACCGTATGCGGGATCGTTTATGGCATGCCTTGCTTTTTCGTTATTGGGAATGATATGTCCATAACGCAAAGCACCCCCTACAAATGAATTTTGGGCACATAGTACACCTGCATGCAGTAATGCAAAACAAATCCATGCGTATCGAATTTTACAAAGTATTTTTTTATTCATGTTCATGAAAGCCATAGTTTAAGTAAGAATATAAATAAATAATTCAAGTGTGCTGATTCTTACTATTTTCTATAAAGATGGAAAAGAGTATTTATTGCTTTATTGCATCTGCAAAATCGAAGAGCGACTTGTATTGGAAATCAATTCGATTCGGATATCGTAATGCCATTTGGTTATAATTCCCTATAAATACGGTAGTCATTCCGGTACGTTTCCCAAAGTTCATATCTCCAAGACTGTCGCCGACCATTACAGATCGGTTGAATCGAATTTCCGGAAAATCTTTTTTTGCCTGCAGCGCCATGCCTATATTTGGTTTTCGGTTGAAGCTGCCCTCTTTTTCCAGTGCGGCACAGAAGTATATCTTATCAATACGCCCGCCCGCTGAATTCACTTTTTGTATAAATTCGTTGTGTATAAGGTGCAGACCCTCTTCGGTCATCAACCCTTTTCCAATACCCTGTTGATTGGTAACTATTAGAATTTTATCGAATATGGAATCAAAAATTTGCATAGCCTCCAACACGCCGTCTATTATTTCGAATTGTTGGGGAGTTGTTACATAGTTATTTTCAATTCGTCGATTCAGTACACCATCACGGTCAAGAAAAAGCGTATAGCCCGAATAGTTTCTCATGATAATATGCTTTATTGTTGTTGAGGTTCATTGTTTAATAATTCTTTTTCAATTAAATAGGTGTTTCGTGTGGGGGAATTGCGTCCGATAAGCTCTCCCAAAAATCCGGTTAAAAAGAGTTGCGTCCCCAGAATCATAAAAATCAATGCGAAATAAAAATAAGGACTGTCGGTTACCAGCCGCATATGAATTCCGTTAGAGATGGCAATCAGTTTTTGAGCTCCGAGTACGATAGCTGCCATAAAACCTAATAGAAAGCAGATGCTTCCGATAAGCCCGAAAAGATGCATAGGCCGTTTTCCGAATTTAGAAATAAACATGATGGAAAGTAGGTCCAGATATCCGTTAATAAATCGGTTCAATCCAAATTTAGTAACGCCAAATTCGCGTTTGCGATGCTGTACTATTTTTTCGCCGATATTTGAATACCCTGCCCATTTGGCAATCACGGGGATATAACGGTGCATCTCCCCGTATACTTCAATGCTTTTAACTACGTCTTTGCGGTATGCTTTTAATCCGCAATTAAAGTCGTGCAATTGTATTCCCGACATTTTACGTGTAGTCCAGTTGAAGAATTTCGACGGAATATTTTTAGCCAATTTAGAGTCATGACGAACTTTTTTCCATCCTGAAACCAAATCATACCCCTCCGTTTTTATCATATGGAATAAATCGGGAATTTCGTCCGGACTATCTTGTAAATCCGCATCCATTGTAATAACCACATCACCTTGAACATGTGAAAACCCTACATTCAATGCTGCCGATTTTCCATAATTGCGCCGAAACTTAATTCCTTTATAGCATGGATTTTCTTGAGATAATTCTTCGATAACTTTCCATGATTTGTCTTTGCTTCCATCATCCACCATAATGACTTCGTAGGAGAAGCGGTTTTCCTGCATTACTCTTGTAATCCATTCCGCCAAATGAGGTAATGATTCGTCTTCATTGAATAAAGGAACAACTATTGATATATCCATGTGATTTTATTTTTTTTCTCGAACAATATTTTTTTGGGTGCGGAAAAACAGTGCCACAATAAAAGCCAATATCAAGGATGTAACTGCGGTTAATATAAACCCCATCATGCTTAAATATTTCGTAGTTGCCATTTCTTTTAACTGAGTCAGTTTTTCAGCGAGCAATTCGGACGATTCGGCCCAGTTTTGCCGGTAGATAATTTCTTGAGCTTCATAATACCGTTGTACAAATTCCGGATCCATGCGATAGCCATAAAAAAGCAAGAAGATTCCGTATACCATCGCGGCTATGATTCCGATACCGATATTCAGAATATAAACCTCTTTAAAAAAGATTTTTTTATCTGCTAATTTCTTTCTATACACTAAAGTAAATAACACCATGGAAAGGAATAATACCACATTATCGATCCAGGAAGAAGGGCTTTCCATCGGATAGGTGAGCCAATATCGAAGCATGGTGGAAAAACACAAAATAAGCCCCGTATACAATCCATATAGGAGCCACGCTTTTTTATAATTTCCATATACCGTTGATTGGTATCGTCTTAATAATCCCATGTATTTATAAATTTAACTTGCAAATTTACGTTTTTTTGTCAATATGCATATGAATTTTATTCCCAAACAACAGGTTTGTTGTATATAAAATCCAGAAGCTTTATTACAGAGGTTTGATTGTTATAGAGTTGTAATAATTTCGTATTTCTTAATTCTACATCTTGTTGTGTGAATTCTTTTTTGAATAATTCAAACAATTTTTCTTTGAGTTTGTGCGGTTCGTTAGCAACAATACAAAGACTATCGAGTTGTGTTCCCGAAACCATGGCATCGTTTACCAAACAAAAACGGCCGTTGTAAAGAGCGTTTAAGAGCTTTAATTTGAAACCTGTATCTTGTTGTGTGACCAATATATTCACATGGGCATCTTGTACCATATGTTGCATTTCTTCTTCGTTTGGATTGGCAACTAACGTTACATTCGGATATTTTGACAAAAGATGCACTAAATGAGTTGGGGGATTAAGCCCCGCTACTTTAAAATGGATAGAGGTATGGCGGAAAATATGCTCAATCAAATATGTTACCGCATTATAATTTTCTGCAACCGAAAGCTGCCCGTGATACAGTGCGTAAGTCCCTTGTCCCGGAGCACTTTTTACCACATTGTAACATTGAAAAGAAGAAACGGTAATCACATTAGAGTAGTATTGCGAAAAATAATCTGCATCTTTTTGAGTAATGGCAATAATGCCCGATGCTTTCTTTAAAATGGGTTCAAAATGTCGCAATTTTGAAACTTCTTGTTTGAGATATAGCTTTTTACGTAAATTCTTTTCTTGCTTTGACAAATGGTAATAGTAATCATGTTCCACGTTATGCATGCGGACATATATTTTTCTATGGGAGAGTCTTTTTTCTTTTAGCAACATGCAGCAATGCAATCCTTCCAGAAGAATTGGAAAATCGTCTTGAAGTAAATTGCTTACTAATTTTTTCGAATCTCTGGAGCATACCATATAAGGGAGTATGCTGAAAAGTTTGGAGATAGAGGTCGTGCGTTTGTAATAATTGACGGAGTGGCAAATGGTATCGAGTATTTTGGAATGCTGGCGCCCGTATTCAAAACAATGCAAATGAACTTTGACCCCCATTTCCGATATGTGTTTTATTCGATAAAATACGTCGATAACCCCTCCGTAATTTGCAGGATAAGGAATGTCAAACGATACAATATGTATATGCTTATCAGTATATTTCATTTTTTTATTTATAGTTATACTTCAATAGTTAGATTGTCGTAAGCCAGGAATACATTTGGAGGAAGTTCTCTATTTACCGTTTCATGAAACCCCATTTGATGACTGATATGGGTAATGTAGGCCTGTTTCGGTTTTATGGCTTCAATTATTTCCAGGGCTTCCGAAAGACAGAAGTGGGAAAAATGCTTTTCTTTTCGTAATGAGTTGATTACTAAAAATTTTGACCCTCTTATCTTTTCCAATTCGGAGAGAGAAATGCTACTGGCATCCGTAATATAAGTGAAATCATGAATTCGATATCCGAAAATAGGCAAATCTTTGTGCAGTGCTTCAATTGGAATAACACGATGTTGATGTATGTAGAAATCATGTTTACTATCAACGCTCAGCAAATTGGCCTCCGGAAGGCCCGGGTATTCATGTTGAGTGAAAATATATGCGTAATCCCTTTGTATGCTTTCTATGGCGTTGCAACGGGCATAGATATCCATAGAACGTTGTTGTACATGATTGAAAGAGCGGATATCGTCGATACCTCCGATATGATCCCTGTGTGCGTGAGTAATTAAAATACCCTCCAAATGCATGACGTGTTGGCGAAGCATTTGCTCTCTAAAATCGGGACCAATGTCGATAAGGATGTTCTTATCCTCTATAGTTATTAATGCAGAGGTGCGTAAACGCTTGTCTCTGGAGTCGGTAGATTGGCAAACTTGACAGTTGCAAGCAATAACAGGCACGCCCTGAGAAGTTCCGGTTCCAAGAAAAGTTACTTTCATTTTGGTATTTTGTTAGTCTTTTTGTACTATAACCTTATTCAATTCGGAAAATTGCACGCGGCAGTTGCCTATTTCTTTTCTCGAAATTCCTTTGGAAAGCATAGATAATACTTTGTTACGGATTTTTCTAAAAAATGCCGGTCGAGTTGATCGGAAGCAATGCTGATGTCATCACATGTTTTGTTTTTATACAATATCTTAATTTCCTCGTCCTGAAAATCATATGCATGATTTTCTAAAATACCCGAGGTTATAAACCATTTGCTATCTTCTTTTGAAATCCCATATCCTTTGGCGATTTTATCCGTATAGTATTCGGTAGTGCTTTCTTCGAACGGCTTATTGGATATGTAAATACAATGCAACTGTCTGTCTATGAGAAATGCAGATAGTTTCGATAAAATAAAATCCGAATGGTATTTCCAAAGTTTTATTGCTGAAAAGATATCATAATCATCTAACTGTGCGAAGTTATCTACAATTTCACTTGAAGACTCGAAATCGGAATGTGTATAATTATTTGATAAAAACAACTGTAAAGGTTTCGAACACATAACGGGGACACCGTCACGCAATAGTTGACGAGCTCGCTTTATAATGGCGATCAATAGGCTGTCGGCCGAAACAACTGTTTTGTGCAAATACACCTGCCAGTACATGAGCCGACGCGAAATAATAAATTTTTCAATAGAATAAATTCCTTTTTCATCTACCACCAACGTATCCTCAAATACATTTAGCATATTGATAATTCGTTCTGTGCCTATGATTCCTTCCGAAACGCCTGTAAAAAAACTGTCACGGCTTAGATAGTCCAACCGATCCATATCCAATTGGCTTGAAACCAATTGATGTAAAAATTTTTTAGCATATGAATTTTCAAAAATGGCAATGGCTTTTTCTAGTGCGCCTCCATATGTTACATTCAGCTTTCGCATAAAGATTTTCGAAATGTCTTCATGTGTAATATCTTGAATAATGGCATATTCCAATGAATGCGAGAAAGGCCCATGCCCGATATCGTGTAGTAAAATAGCTAATTTTACAGCAACAGCTTCTTCATCGGAAATATCCACGTTTTTACATCGTAGCACATCAATAGCCTGGTTCATTAAATACATGGCACCCAATGTATGACTGAATCGAGTGTGTACAGCTCCGGGGTATACCAAATAGGAAAGTCCAAGTTGTTTAATACGCTGTAAACGCTGGAAGTAAGGATGCGATACGATATCGTATAAAATGTCGCAATCTAATGTGATAAAGCCATATACAGGATCGTTGATAATTTTCCGTTTGTTGATTTTCATGATGCTGAAGAGTTGAGATTAACATATTAAGGAAGTATTACGGCAAGAAATACAACAGGTTTATTGCTTTTATTCGTAATGCTGTGGCTATCTCCGTTTCCTGTAAACACAACATCTCCTTCATGAAGCACCTCTGTAACACCATTATCCGTAACTACAGCTTCCCCTTCCGTAAGGTAATAGATTTCGGCTTCCGGATGGTGACTATGTTCTTTGATACTGCTTTCAGGAGGAAGAACAATTTTGGAAAACATCAAAGCCTTGTGCAACATTTCGTTAGGTGTTAAAATGTTTTCTTTTTGTATAATTCCCTGTATATTCCCAATGTTTTCTATATCATTGGTTTCAATAGTTTCTTTTCGTTTAATCATTGTTTACATATCTTAATATCGTTTGCAAATTTACGCATTAATTTTGAATACATATGCCTTATATAGAATAACGTATTGGGATTGTTGTATACAATTTTATAATGTAAACCATTCTATGAGAAGGAATTCTTTTTTTGATAGAACCAACTTTATATAAAAGTTGTTATAGATAAACCCTTAAAATTCGGTATTATGAGTTACTTATGTCTACATGCTGACATGTTGTCCAATAGACAAACATTGATGAGCAAGGAATTATTGCTGAGCAATCGGTTCGGTGGTTATTACAATACTACCGCGGTACAATGCAACACCCGGAAGTATCATGGATTATTGGTTGTACCTCAATTGCAAATTGATGATGATAATCATGTGTTGCTTTCGTGTATGAATGAGACTCTTGTCGATCATCATAAATCTGTCGGTTTACATACCATGCTTTTCCCGGACAAAGTAGTCGTTCCCGATTTGTGTGCCGATATAGAAAAGCTTGATGTATCGCCGATAATACAGTATGTTTATCGATTTGAGAACATTCAGTTACAAAAAGATATATTTTTGGTTCCTAATCAATCACAACTTCTTGTACGGTATCAGGTTTTGAACTCACCCGGTCCGATTACCTTACAGTTAAGGCCTTTTTTCGCTTTTCGAAATGTGCACCGTCTTTCACGTTACAGTGACGGAATTCAACCCCGTGTGGAAAACGTACAAAACGGAGTGTGTGTACAGATGTATTCCAATTATAGTAACGTATATATGCAATCCTCCTTAAATCCCATATTTTACTATGCACCCGATTGGTGGTACCGGGTATATTATCCTGAAGAAGAAAAACGTGGTTACGATTGCTATGAAGATCTTTTTACGCCGGGACAATTGGAGTATTCGCTCAAAAATGGAGATATTCTTTTTGTATCCGCTGCGCTGGACCCTGTTGATCCTTCATTGATTCATAACAGGTTTACAAAAGAATGTTTACATATACCCGAAGTTACTTCGACGGAGTCTGCATTATTGGCGGCATCTGAACAATTTATTGTTCGGAAAGACGAACAACGGGTTTATATTAAGGCCGGTTTTCCATGGTTTGGAAATTGGGGGCGCGATACTTTTATCGCTTTACCCGGATTGACAATACATCAACCTGAAGTTTGCCGACAGGTTATAGATACATTAATCCCGTATTTGCATAATGGACTTTTCCCAAATATGGAATCGAATGCCGAAAGCAGCTATAACGGAGCCGACACTTCTCTCTGGTTTTTCTGGACCCTGCAACAGTACACCGAAATGACCAAAACTCATCACTTGATATGGGAGGTATATGGTCCCGTATGCAAACAGATACTGGATAGTTACAAAAACGGAACTTTATTTAATATTCATGCCAACAAAGACGGACTTATATGGCAAGGCGAAAAAGGAAAGGCTTTGACATGGATGGACGCTGTTGTTGACGGGAAGCCCGTAACTCAGCGAGAGGGTTATGCAGTGGAAATAAATGCGTTGTGGTATAATGCAATTATGTTTTCGTTAGAAATGGCAACATGGATTAATGATGAAAAATTTATCGAAGAATGGATCGATTTGGCTGATCATTTCCCGGATCATTTTGTAGACATGTTTTGGGATAAAGATCATGGATATTTAGCCGATTGTGTACATGAAAACGATAAGGATTTTTCGGTGCGTCCGAATATGATTTTTGCCGTTTCATTACCCTATTCACCCATTGGGAAAAAAATACGTCAATTAGTTGTGGAAAAAGTAAAATACGAACTATTGACACCTAGAGGATTACGTTCGTTATCTCCCAACGAAGCACAATACCATGGATATTACGAAGGCGGGCAACGTGAACGCGATGAGGCTTATCATCAAGGTACCGCGTGGATGTGGTTACTAGGGCATTTTGCAGAAGCGTACTTAAAAGTTTATGAAGCTGATGGCAAAGATTTTATAAAAGAGTTGTACCAAAACATAGCTCCAGCACTCAAAGATATTTGCATAGGTTCATTGTCGGAAATAAGCGATGGAAACCCTCCTTATGAATCAAAAGGAGCTATAGCTCAAGCATGGAGCGTTGCGGAGGTGTTAAGGATGGAGGCTTTATTGAAAAAATATTAGCTGAATAAATAAATTATTTTGTTGTTTGTAAAATCCATTTTGTAATAAATTCTAATGCTTCTTTTGAAAAGGTTTCTTTGATGATAATATATTCTTCAACAGAGCCCTTTTCACAATTCTGAAACATATGGTTTAGATTTGGAAAAATATGAGAATCGGCTTTCCCTTGAGTACATAGTGTAATGGCCTCAATGTTTTCGTTGGCCAATACCTGCGAATCTTTGCCGCCGTTTATTGCTAAAATAGGGCATTTTGTTTTTTTCAGATAGGGGCAGGGGTCAAGTGTGAGAAAAGTTCTCATCCATTTATTTTGCAGTTGTGTAGCCAATGCAAATACTTCGTTTGGAGAAAAACCGATGGCGCTACGTTGAGCTTTTGTAAGCGTTTGGGTATGTTTTTTGACCACTTTATCAAACGTATTATAGGCATTGGTAGTTGTCAATGTATCGAGTATGTCAAAAAGTTCCGAAAGAACGGTTATGCGAATTTTTATAAGCGAATCCGGAGTATCGTTAAGTGAGAAAAAAGCTTCGTTCTGAAGGAGCAACGTTTGTTTGCCATCCATTCCGGGGCCTGCTAACAATACAATAAAAGCTGTATGTTTATTCTGTGACGCTACAATAGGTGCAATGGCTCCTCCTTCGCTGTGTCCCATAATCCCAATTTTCTTTTTGTTGATTCTGGGGTGCGACCGTAGGTATTGTATTGCCGCATTTGCATCGCCGGCAAAATCTAATGTGGTTGACGATAGAAAATTACCCGTCGATTTGCCTACACCGCGATCATCGTACCGCAGTACTGCAATGCCGTTGCGAGTCAGATAATCGGCAATAACTTTAAAAGGCTTGTGTTTGAAAATTTCTTCGTCGCGATTTTGAGCACCGGAACCCGACACCAGTATAACAGCAGGAAAAGAATTCCCTTTCTCCGGATATGTAAGAGTACCCGATAACGTGACATCGGCTTCTCCATTTTGAAAAACAACATCTTCTTCTATGTATGAATATGGGGGCGCAGGTTCTTGCGGTCGTGAAATAGTAAATAATGAATCGGAAGGAGTTAATAAAATGGAAAATTTATTGCCTCGTTGCTTTATTGTACCCGAAAAAGTAGAATCGGAACGTTGGTAAATCCATAAAATATGTAGTCCTATATTGCTAACTTCTACAGATAACGTGTCGTTTGCAAATTGAAACTTGGAAGGAATTATTTTTTCATTGCTTTGCAAAGGACTGCGTAGAATCGGAACCAAAAATTCGGCGGAATCGTATTCAAATGTTAATGTCATCGGCATGTGAATTCCAGATGCGATACCCATCCAATAACGGTTTGTAAATTCATTTTGAGCATAAATCATTTGCCATAAGGAAAAGAAGCAAATAATAAAAAGGACATGTTTTTTCTTCATTGATTTTTGAGCATTTTTATGATTACAAAAGTACGGTTTTTTTTGAATATGAGATGGAGAGAGAGTTTTATCTTGTTTTGCGTTTTTTCGATTGTATTTTATATTTGTAAAAATAATTTGGAAATATTTGTATTTTTGCAGTCTTGAAAATGAAAACAAGTGGAATATTAATATATTGAAAATAGGCTATATGAATCCAAAAGTAAGTATTATAATGGGGAGTACATCGGATATGCCGGTAATGGAATCCGCATGTAAGTTTTTTGATGAGATGGAAATTCCTTTCGAAGTGAATGCTCTCTCAGCGCATCGTACTCCGGATGAGGTGATTGAATTCGCAAAGAATGCGCATGTTCGAGGTATTCAGGTTATTATTGCAGGTGCAGGAATGGCAGCTGCATTGCCCGGTGTTATTGCTGCCGAAACTCCGCTTCCTGTGATTGGCGTTCCTATTAAAGGAAGTGTATTGGATGGATTGGATGCTGCTTTTTCTATTATGCAAATGCCTCCGGGGATACCTGTGGCTACAGTCGCAATTAATGGAGCTCAGAATGCAGCTGTTCTCGCTTTGCAAATTATGGCTAACGGAGATGCTCGTTTGCAACAAAAAGTGATTGCTTACAAACAGGGATTGAAAAAGAAAATTGTAAAGGCCAATCAAGATTTGGCCGAGATTAAATTTCAATACAAAACCAATTAAAATAATCCGATAGAGGTTTGTAGATACTGATTATTTACATATCAAGATCGTTAATAGAAAAACGTATGATAACGATAGGAATAACGGGTACATTGGGAGCTGGAAAAGGTACTATAGTGGATTATTTGGTAGCTCAAAAAGGATTTGTTCACTTTTCGGTACGAGATTTTATAACGAAAGAAATTATACGAAGAGGTATGCCTGTAAACAGAGATTCGATGACGATTGTCGGAAATGCATTGCGTGCCGAGCATTCTCCATCGTATATTACGGATATGCTTTATATTCAAGCTCAACAATCGGGAAAAAACTGTATAATAGAAAGTGTACGAACCCCTTATGAAGTGGCTCAGCTTCGTATTCAACCTCATTTTTATCTGTTTGCAGTAGATGCTGATCCTGAAATTCGATATCAACGTATTGTATTGCGGGGTTCATCTACCGATCATGTATCGTTTGAAACATTTCTTGCTAACGAGCAACGGGAAATGACATCAACCGATCCGAATAAGCAAAATATCAAAGCTTGCATGGAGCAAGCGGATTATGTATTTTGTAATAACGGAAAAATAACCGATTTACATAGGGAAATAGAACAAGTGTTGAGTCGAATTGTATAAAAAATCACCCTCCTATATACAACTGTGTGTTTATGTAGGATAAATAATATGGTTATGGAAGAAGTAGCATACAAACGTCCTTCGTGGGACGAATATTTTATGGAATTGGCTAATACTGCTTCGAAACGTGCAACATGTGACCGCGGGCGCAGTGGGTGCGTAATTGTGAAAGACAAGCAAGTGTTGGTTACGGGATATGTAGGTTCTCCTACCGGATTGCCGCACTGTGACGAAGTGGGGCATCTTTTTAAACAGAGCATACATGCTGACGGGGCTATCACGAACCATTGCGTTCGAACTGTTCATGCGGAACAAAATGCTATTTGTCAGGCTGCAAGAAGAGGAATTGCTTTGGAAGGATCTACTTTATACTGTAGAATGACTCCTTGCCGGACTTGTGCTATGCTGATCATAAATTGTGGAATAAAGCGTGTTGTTTGCGAACGGAAATATCATAGTGGAAAAGAAAGTGAAGAAATGTTTGAGGAAGCAGGTATTCAACTGGATTTTTTTTATGATGAAGTACAACGGTACGAAAATCAATAAATCATTATTTTTTTCATCTGATTTTTAATTGGGAGAATAAAGTTAGGTATATGGTAAGATATGATCATAAAAACAGAAGCTCTTGCTGTGAAACAAGAGCTTTTTTTTGATTTGCAGTTCCGGTGTTAATTGTAAAAATAAATATTGGGTTTCTATCTATATTTTTTGTTTAGTTTGTTCAGCTTCGTATAAATTAGTAAACTAATTTTTTACGTAATATTTTGTATAATTAGTTGTTTTTTTCCACCTTCGCTATCGACATCTATGTCTGGTA
>CAYYUE010000002.1:0-43038 GCA_964474745.1 uncultured Bacteroidaceae bacterium
ATTCAATCTTCGATTATGATAGGCTGTATGTTCATGAAACATCAATTTGGATAAGATTTCTTTGGTTTGTTGAGATGAAAGTTTTAGAATCTGTTATTTTTTGGTAACACAAAATTCCATTTGTTAATAATATCTTGAATACATAGTTGAAATTTCAAAAGCAGAGATTATTTTTTATGAAGAAATGTCTGTTTACAAACTCAGAATCATATAAAAAAGTAAAAAGAAAGAAAAAAGGATAGTTAAAAATATAAAAAGATTAGGTTTGATTTCTTCTGATATTCAAATTAATGTTGAGAGAACTTGATTCATAAAAGTTTAATTTAGATTTTTTACAGCTTTGTTATTGCATGAAATGTTTAAATTTGTAACCTATTTTGGTTTGTATTCAATAATGTGAAAAGATAGTGAATACAAATAGAAATTCAGATATTGGGTAACGTACAAATTTACAAGTACAAAATTATTAATTAATTAACTGTTCAATCATGAAAAAACTAGTATTAATGTTGGTATTCATGGCATTTATGGTGCCGTGGATGACGCACGCACAAGTCCGAAGTACTATTTCCATTGGTACGGGGACTACAAATGGAAATACGGTTCCATTTAACAATTATTACAAGAATTCTTTTCAGGAATCTATTTACCTGAAGGACGAAATCAATGCTATTGGAGTTATTGATTCCATAGCGTTTCATTGTTCTACGGGAGATGCTCTTACCTTGGGTTTCTTGCAAATTTATTTGGCACATGTGCCAAATAATGCAATAGCAAGTACTACGGATTGGGTCCCTCGAGACAGTATGAGGCTGGTGTATTCCGGATCATCTGTTGTTATGCCAACAGCTGCGGGATGGTATAAAATTCCGTTGAATTCTTCTTTTGCTTACAATGGACACGATAATTTAGCAGTTATTGTCAGGAAAAAAAGTGCCAATTATAGCAGTACATTAAAATGGTACTATTCTAACACCACAGATAATACGGTATTATACCGAAATAGTGATAGTGATACATCTTATGCAAATTACCCGGGTAGTAGCGCGGGATCATTATCGAAAACAAGAGCGAATATTCGCATTTCCATGAATCAAACGGGAACTCCATGCTTAGGAATACGTGATATTACCTATCAGGGCATTACATACAATTCTGTAAATGTAACCTGGGAACCATATGTTACAGGGTTCGGATATGAAGTAGTGATATTGGATACGCTATCCTCAGGGAATAATCCTGATCTCGCAACTCCTATCTCCACAACAAATTTGACACATTCTTTTACCGGTTTGTCTCCAAATACCGTTTACGGTGTTTATGTGAGAAAAACTTGTGGAGGCAATGTATATTCTCCATGGAAGACAATGATGTTTAAAACAAATGCAACTCCTACCTCGTTACCTTACAACAATAATTTTGAAGATGTTGCGGAAAATGGCAGTTGGAGGCTCGAAAATGGCACCTTAACCAATAAATGGTTCATAGATACGGTTGCCCATAACGGCACCGGAACACGAGGTTTATATATATCAAGCGATCGAGGAGCTACCAATGGATACGATAATACCAATAGCACTTGCGTATATGCATGGCGCGAAATAACAATAAATCCCGGAGAATACGCGATCTCTTTCGATTGGCGTTGTATGGGAGAATCCTCATTTGATTATATTCGTGTAGCATTGGTTTCCGGAGCAACAACGTTGACTGCATCCTCAATTTCATTATCCGGAATGTCGGCTACAAGTCTGCCCACCGGTTGGATTGCTCTAGATGGAGGATCCAAATTGAATTTATCCTCTTTTTGGCAGACAAATACTTCTGCTTTCAGAGTAGATACTTTAGGAAACTACAAGTTGGTGTTTTGTTGGAGAACCGATGGTAGCGGAGGGGTACCTCCTGCTGCTGCTATCGATAATATAATGATAGACCAAGTTACTTGTAATAGCGTAGATAGCGTTCTCATAACCAACCGCCAATCTACTTCCGTAGATATTAACCCACATAGTGTATCGGGTAGCGATTTTGCCCTTTATTATAAAAAATTTACAGGCAACGCAGGTTACGATACTCTTTTAATAACGGCACCTTATACGTTGTCCGATTTAAGTCCTTCTACATACTATAGCGGTATCTTGCGCACCAATTGCGGATCGGAAGATTATAGCATTGCAGCCTATCCAATCCAGTTTGGTACCGAGTGTGCCAGAGTAACCCAATTTCCGTGGGATTTTAGTTTTGAAACTACCTGGATGATGTATGCTACCGGAACACAACGCTTCCCTTATTGCTGGGATGTTATTGATGCAGGCAATACTACCTATAATTGGAGAAGCAGTACTACTCCTTATAGAGGAATGAATTCGGCCAATTTCTCCGGAAGTTCCGATACAAATGTAATTCATAACGATTGGTTGTTTACTCCTGAATTGCAATTGACAGGAAATCAAGAAATAGAATTTTGGGCAAGAGGATTATCCTCTACCACCACTTCCGGTTACCGCGGAAATCTTTCTATATATGCTTCCACTACTGACGCTACAAGTCAAACCGATACCGCTCATTTTGTAAGAATTCCGATAAGCGCTTCTACGCCTCGCATTACAATAACCGGTCAAAATTGGACTAAATATACAGTTCCTTTGGATGCGTTTACAGGAAGTACTTACCTGGCTTTTGTGGTAGATACCAATAGTTATTCATTTTATGTTGACGATATTCGTATTAAAGAAATTGCCACATGCCCCGAACCTGCTCGATTGAAAACCCTATCGCTAACTTCAGACGAAGCTACCGTAGCATGGTTTGATACCGTGGCTACTTCATGGACGGTGGAATACGGTTTGAAAGACTTCGCATTGGGAGAAGGTACATTTATAACTGCAACCGATACGTTCTTAACTATTTCCGGATTGGAAGTAAATACGAATTACGATTTTTACGTAACGGGAGTATGTCCCGATGGTTCTAACAGTTCCATTTCTTATGTAGGACAATTTAAAACGGATTGCCTTCCTTTTGATGCTACAGCATTGCCTTATACTGAAAATTTCAATAGCTATACCGAAGGCGTATCAACCGGAGTCACCCCTCCAAGCAATTATCCGAACCATACGTTGCCTTCTTGTTGGACGTTTACGAATATGAGTTCCTCTTCGACTGTTTATCCTATTGTATTTCTATCGTCCAATTCAGGATATCCGGTAAGTGGAAATTGCTTATTCTTTAAATCGAGCAACTCTACTCCTATTTATGCCGCATTACCTGTTTTCGAAGAAGACATAAACTTGTTGCGTATTTCGTTTGCTTATAGACACGAAGGTGTTTCTACGGCAAATGGTATTCTTACCTTGGGGGTAATGACGGACCCGAGTAATCCGAGTTCATTTATTCCGGTAGAATCCTATCCGCAAACAACAACCATAACTACTATCAACCACGATTTTGCATTGGATACCTTACGCGCCGGAAATTATTGCATAGCTTTCCGGTATACAGGAGGTACGGCCCAAAATATGTACCTAAGTATAGACAATGTAACGCTTAGCTACGCTCCTACCTGTTTACGTTCTATAAATCTTACATCGAGTAATTTTACATCCAGTTCCGCTGATTTGAATTGGTTTAATACGACCGGAGATAGTTATACAATTGCTTATTCCACAAGAGAGAGATTTAATCCCGATACTTGCAGAAATACAGTAACGAGCAATACCCTTTCAACAACACTTACAGGATTAAATCCCTATACTCGGTATTACTATGCAGTAAAAGCTAATTGCGGTTCAGAGTCCGGACAATGGTCTTTGATAGAAAGTTTTATAACAGAGGTGAATTGTGGAACATTGACAAATGTAGAACCGATTGTCGGATTGGGAACATCAACATCCAGTACATATCCGATGAACACAAGTACCTCGAACCCTCGCGGTATTACATGGCAGATTTATACCCAAAGAGAGTTGGAAGCATTGGGCGTTTATTCGGGAACTATTAATAACATTGCTTATCAGTATACTACAACCACCAATATGAATGCTTCTTTGAAAGTATATATGGCAGAAGTGGATATTGACCAAATGGAAATTACCGATACGCTAAGCCTAAATCAAATGACCTTGACCTACAATGGAAGCATGGTGTTTACAGACGATCAAGATTGGACGGAAATTGAATTTACGAATTCTTTTGCATATAGTGGAACTCGTAATTTGATGATTGCTGTTGAACGGAATGCCGTAAACAATACATCCGGAAGTTTTAAATACCATTCTATTACAGGTGTTTATAGAACAATTTATAGCTCTACAACTTCTGCAGGAGTGAAAACAGCATCCAGAGCAAATGGTAGAAACAATATTCGTTTCAATGTATGTACCACTACTCCAACCTGTTTCCGCCCCAATAATGTTTCAATCTCGAACATTCAACCTACACAAACTACTGTACATTGGACTTCCAGTGCATCTCATTTCCAAATTGCTTACGGACCTACAGATTTTATATTAGGAGGAGCCGCACAACAGATGAGAACTGCAACAACACAATCGATAACACTATCCAATTTAAATCCGGCAACGCCATATGATGTATATGTAAGAGCAATATGCGGTCCTGCAGATACAAGTGTTTGGTCGTATGTAGAATCATTTAATACCGCATGTTTGCCATCGACATTACCTTATGCGGACAACTTTGATAGTTACACAACCGGAATTTCAACCGGTGCCGGAGCTCCTGCTTCCTATCCTGATCATACATTGCCTTCATGCTGGCATTTCTTGAGTATGAGTACCAATTCAACTGAATATCCTCAAGTATTTATTTCAAGCAATTCGAGCTATGTAGTAAATGGAAATTGCTTATTCCTCAGATCAAGCAGTACAACTCCCGTGTATAGCATATTACCTAAAATGAATGCACCGATAGACTCCTTAATGATTTCGTTTGCTTATCGTAACGAAAGTATGACTGCTACAAACGGTATATTGACACTGGGAGTCATGACCGACTTGTCGAACGCATCTTCTTTCATTCCGCTGGAATCTTTTCCTGTGAATAATACAATTACCTATATAGATCATGTATTCAGGAATGATACAGTTACAGGATTAGGCTATCATATTGCTTTTAAATATGCAGGGCCTAATAATAATATGTATCTTGGAATAGATGAAATACAAGTGGATTATGCACCTTCTTGTTTGAAACCCGTTCGTTTAACGGTTGATTCTACATCGGCAACTACGGCTTCCATTTCATGGGCAAGCAGTGCTTCTAATTTCATAGTGGATTATAAATTGTCAACAGATAACCAATGGACTTCCATAACGGGTATTACAACACCTTACACAACAATAAGGGGTTTACAAGCGGCTGCTGAATACGATTATAGAGTAAAAGCCCTTTGCGGAGCAGGCGATTCCAGTACATGGTCGTATCCAAATATGTTTACAACAAGTTGCGGTGCTCGTACATTACCCTATCTTGAAAACTTTGAATCTACCACATTCCCGTCTCAATGTTGGACGCGATATACAAGACTCGTATCTGGTGTATTTTCAGGAGATACTCTTACTCCGACTACTTCAGGATGGAGCCGTGTAACTTTATCGAATGGATTATCGGGAAATCATGCTAAAATAAACATTTATGGAACAGCTGCCAGATATTGGTTGGTAACACCTGAAATAGACATCACCAATGCTACTGCAGAATTAACATTTGACTTGGCGCTTACTAAGTTTGGTAGTGCAGCAGCTCCTGATTCGGTTAATCCGAACAATAAATTTATGGTGATCGTTTCTACCGATGCCGGTGCTACGTGGGCAGAAGCCAACGCTGTAGTATGGGGAGGTAATGCCGCTGCCGATTCTGTATATAGAAACATTCCTCGTACGGGCCAAACGGTTACCATACCCTTAGCTCAATACACAGGAAATGTGATTAAGATTGCATTTTACGGAGAATCCACTCAAGCAGGCGGAGATAACGATTTGCATATTGATAATATTTCTGTACATTCTACCTGTGCCGATCCTACGATAACAAGTATAGTGCCTCAAGCAACATCGGCTACCGTTGCTTGGGATGGAGGAAATGCAAACTATCAAGTGTCTTATAGAGAAACAAGCGCTACCTCGTGGACAACACCTGCTCTTGTAACTACGGCTACTTATACATTTACGGCATTACTTCCCGAAACATCCTATGCTTTCAAAGTACGTCGTATCTGCGGTTCCCAAGACACATCCATGTGGACTTTAGGTTCTTTTACGACTTTAGAACTACCATGTACTGCACCTACGAATATTGCTGCGAACAATATCACCTATACCGGTGCAACGATTTCATGGACAGATGCGTCTCAAAATCAAGTAAGCTGGAAAGTAATGTACGGCTTTGGAACAAACTGGGACACGATCACCGTAACCACCGCTAGTTCCTCACTAAGCGATTTATATGCAGACACTCGCTATACCGTTCGAATAATGGGTTATTGCAGCGTAGAATCGGATGTCCATAGCGATTGGTCGGAACCGTTCTTATTTACGACATCGACATGCCAAGGCGTAACCAATGTAGCTGCTACCGAAATAAAATCCGATAGAGCTACGATTAGTTGGACTCCGGGCTCCGGTCAAACGACATGGGAAATTTCATACGGAACAGAAGGAACGAACGAAGAAAACGGGACGAAAGTAACCGTAACGGGACCATCTACCCATGTGATTACAGGATTACTTTCGAATATGACATACGACGTCTATATCCGTAACATTTGTTCCGAAGGCATTACCAGTGCATGGACTTCAAAATACCAATTCAGGACTTCGAATGTGGGTATCCATGGAGCAAGTGGCGACGGCATAGAAGTTCGTATCTACCCGAACCCGGCTACAAACGAAACAATGGTTTCCGTAGGAGGCATAGAAGGGAAAGTAGAATTGGTAGTTACCGATATGAACGGCCGTAGAATTCTAACCGAAACCGTTTATTGCCAAGGGGAATTAGTAAAAACCCTTGATGTGAGCAAATATGCCAAAGGAGCCTACTTTGTAAACATCTACACCGAAACATTCAATACGACACGAAAATTGATTGTTCGATAATGAAACGATGACGGAATACCGTTATTCATATCATGATAAGGGCGAGCAGAATTTCTGCTCGCTTTTTTTATAATATAGAAATCATGATTGCAATAAAACCATGAGAATACTTCTACCAAACACGCTTTGTTCCGTATAGAATATCCCGATCCCCGTACCCTGTTTCAGCTCTTTCTTGATTAAAAGAAAAGATTCCTCTTTTTCCTATCGCTTTCGGACTCAAGAAAAACGCAATAAACAATGAACTGCAGCTTCGATTGCAAATGCAATAGGAGGGGAGAAACAACGGTGTTGGGAAAACGGTAAACTTCCAAGTGCAAAAAAAAACGTTTTCAAGCACGAAAATTTCTTTTTTCAAGCATAATCTTTTTTTTCTTCGGTAAGAAAACTTAAATTGCCGTCGCCAATTGCGCAATTGGCGACGGCAATTACACAATGCAACGGCGGAAAAATAAAAATGTGTAGGCAAGAAAATAAAAATGGAACAGCAGGAAAATAAGAATTCTCCCCTATAAAACTGACGGGCTCGCCCGAGGGATTCTCTATTGAAGCGGTTGCGAATGGTGATAGATTTCGAATGGTGTTTTCGGTATATATCAAGGGAAAAAAGATATCGCGTTTCTTTTCCCGCCGTATCGGAAACGGATTGCTTTCATATTACGGACGAAGGAAATATTCCTCTTGAAACAGCATATAATGAGATGGAATCAATCAGGATTGAGGATATCGAAACACGTTTTAAATACGGTGTGATTCCTTGCCAAAAGATTATTTTCGAATACGTAGTTTCAACTCCGAGTCTAGTTCAATAGTTCCGTAATCGATAAGCTCTCGCGTGGCGGCAATAACGGCTGCTTCGTCGAGTTGTGCCAGTTGAGCAACCAATTGTTTTATGGTTGCAGGATTTGTTGTTAACAGTTCTCGGATCCGTGTTTTCAAGAGTTCGTGATGTTCTTTTTTGCGATGGGCAATACATACGTCGCATTTTGTGCAATGTATTTCATTTTCTTCGCCGAAATAATGCAATAAAGCGCTGCTTCGACAAAAAGTATTGTCTTGCACATAGTGAATCATGGCATCTTTTCGTTTTTTTGCATTTTCTTTTACCGTATTATAATAAAGATCGTTGATATAAAGATTTTCAGCTTCGATTCGAGGCATTGAAAAGATGATTTTCGGATGAGTGCTTTTCTTCTCGTATACGATAATGGATTGTTCATGAAGTTTTTCGAGCAATTGTTCTACCTCTCGTGTTTCATAATGGAACCTCCGTGCTATTTCGTTTTCGTGGATAGGGATGAAATTCGAAAACAGACCGCCGTACATACGGAGAAGAAGTTTTAGAAAATCGTCGAAACGTTTGTTGGCAATTTGAAAATTATACAGCGTTTCTCGCGATACAGGAATGTAAATTTTCGAAATGATTTCTTGTTTTTCAGGGAGCATAAGCATGCCTTCCTTTTCGAGAAATCGGAGTGCGCTGAAGAAAGGATATACCTGAAAGTTATAGGTTTCGCAGATCGCTATAGGGTCGAAATCGAAACGTTGGTCGACACCCATTCCGATGGGGATACGGTAAAAATTGCAAATGCCTCGGTATACATTGCGGATGTATTGTAACGATGGGTACGAAAGTTCGAAATTCGAATTCAATATATTGATATCGGGGGTATGGTAAAGCAGGATGGCGTAGGCTTGTTTTTCGTCCCGGCCTCCCCTGCCGGCCTCTTGAAAGTAGGCTTCCGGAGAATCGGGAAGATCCAGATGGATGACAAACCGTACATCGGGTTTATCGATTCCCATACCAAAGGCGTTGGTTGCCACCATTACCGAGGTGGTTCCGTTCATCCATTTGCGTTGCCGTGTATCGCGGTCTTCGGTGCTAAGGCCGGCATGGTAAAAACTCGATGAAATTCCGTTTTGAACCAGGTATCTTGCAATTTCTTGTGCTTGCTTGCGATTGCGTACGTAGACAATACCGCTGCCTTTTACGGTGCGAATAATACGAAGCATTCTTCCCAGTTTGTCTTCTTCATGGAAAACGATGTAAGTAAGGTTTTCCCGAAAAAAGCTTTTTTGAAAAACTTTTTTGTTTTTTTGAAAAGCCAGTTTTTCCTGAATATCGTAAACGACTTCGGGCGTAGCAGTAGCGGTAAGAGCTATAAGGGGTACTTGGGGATGGTACGCACGCACACGTGCAATCTCCAAATAAGGAGGACGAAAATCGTACCCCCATTGCGAAATGCAGTGGGCTTCGTCTACCGCAATGAGCCCTACTTTCATTTGTTTGAAATGTTCAATAAAGGTTTTGTTTGCCAAACGCTCAGGCGAAACATACAGGAATTTCATATTTCCGAAAGTACTGTTGTTGAGTACTAAATCCGTTTCATATTTGCTCATTCCCGACACGATGGCAGCCGCCGGAATCCCTTTCTTTTTCAGGTGTTCCACCTGGTCTTTCATTAATGCGATAAGAGGGGAAATAACGATGCAGATACCGTGCATTGCCATGGCGGGGACTTGAAAGCAAATCGATTTTCCTCCTCCGGTAGGAAGTAACGCTAACGTATCGTTTCCGTCCATTACGGATTGAATAATCTCTTCTTGCAGCGGACGAAACGCAGAATAACCCCAGTATGTTTTCAATATTTCATGAATCGTCATATCACATATTTTCTATAATCAACGAGAATCAATGCCTTCCTAAGTGGTTGCGGATGAATCCTCTCAAGGAGCAGCTCTACAAATCGATTCTACATATTTTGTATATGGCCCTACATAGGGAAGAATCTCAATCGCATGCAGTTATCCGATGATGGTAAGCTTGGCGAATTTCAGCATCAATTGCTTTTGTCCCATGGCTTCGAAAAAGATGGTTGCTTTTCGGCTGTCGTCGGTTCCTTCTACGTTTACTACTTTCCCTATTCCGAATTTGTCGTGTTTTACACGCATGCCTACCTGGATACTGTTGATTTCGGCGGGTGAATTTCCGGCAGAAGGCCCGTGTTGGATCCGTTTTAATTTTTCGGTATCCATGCTTTTTCGTTTTCCGAACACGGGACGCGGCAGTTCCCCTATTTTAGGCAACAGGTTTTTGGGTAATGGAATGTCGATGTATTGATCGTCGATTTCATCTACAAAACGGCTGAGTTCTTGGCACGAAGCATTTCCGTATTGATAACGGGTGTTGGCGTGTGAAAGCACAAGCAGTTTTTTGGCTCGGGTAACGGCTACGTAAAAAAGCCTGCGTTCCTCCTCCAGGTCTTGCCGGCTCGAGATGGATAAAGCCGAAGGGAATAAATTTTCTTCCATTCCTATCACATACACATAGTTAAACTCTAATCCTTTGGCCGCATGAATCGTCATTAAGGAAACTTTATCGTTGTCTTCCTTATCATTGTCGTCGTCGGTAAGCAACAATACTTGCTGTAAAAACACATCCAGTGTTTTTATCCGTTGCATCTCAGGATTTTCTTCTATTTCGGGAGTAATGAGATCTTCCTTCTCGCAAAATTCCTGAATTCCGTTCATCAACTCTTCGATGTTTTCAATGCGGTTGGCATTTTCCGGATCTTCATCTTCTTTCAGAAAACGAATAATCCCCGATTGCAATATAATTTGCTTTGCCAGATCGTAAGCGTTCCACGTAGTCATTTGCGCGGTAAAAGCTTTAATCATCATCACAAAGTCGTTGATCTTATTCAACGTGCCCGTATTGATGCCCAATCCGAAGCTTTCCAAGTTTTCCAATACCGTCCAGATGCTGATGTCGTTGTCCCCGGCGGCCAACCGAATCCGGTCCATAGTAGTTTGTCCGATGCCTCGCGCCGGATAGTTGATCACCCGTAACAAGGCCTCGTCGTCGTGGTTGTTGATCACCAACCGCAGGTACGACAATACGTCTTTGATTTCTTTGCGCCGGTAAAACGACAATCCTCCGTAAATTTTATACGGAATTTTCATTTTCCGAAGAGCTTCTTCCACCGCGCGCGATTGCATATTGGTTCGATACAAAATGGCAAACTCGCTGTAGGGAAGTTTATCGGTACTTTTGGTATCGAAAATAGAGTTGGCCACCAACATGCCCTCCTCCCGTTCGTCGCCCCCGTTGATAAGCCGGATGCGCTTGCCCTCGTCGTTGCAAGTCCAAATTTCTTTCCGGATCTGATCTTTGTTGTTGGCAATAATGCTGTTAGCAGCGTTTACAATATTTTGAGTAGAACGGTAGTTTTGTTCCAATTTGAACAGCCGCACATCAGGATAGTCGCGCTTGAAATTCAGTATGTTTTGAATGTTCGCTCCCCGAAAGGCGTAAATACTTTGAGCATCGTCGCCCACCACACAAATATTTTGATAACGTGCCGCAAGCTTCTTAATAATCAGGTATTGCGAAAAGTTCGTATCTTGATACTCGTCTACCAAAATATGACGGAACCGTTCCTGGTATTTCAGCAATACGTTGGGAAAGTCGCGGAGCAAGATGTTCATGTTGTACAACAAATCGTCAAAATCCATCGCCATGGAATTTCGCAACCGTTGGGTATATAGTTTGTAAATTTCTCCGATCATAGGCTTTCGCGAGGCCGTATCGGTTTGTTGAATTTCCGGGTTCGAGGCATATTCTTCGGGCGAAATCAAATTGCTTTTCGCCATCGAAATACGTCCCAGTACATAATTGGGATTGTAGTTTTTAGGATCGAGGTTCAGCCCTTTGATCAACTGTTTTATCGCACTTTTACTGTCGTCGGTATCGTAGATGGTAAATGAAGAAATATATCCGAGTTTTTCGGCTTCGAAACGCAGTACCTTGGCAAAAATGGAGTGGAAAGTACCCATCCAAATGTTGCGGGCGTCATGTCCTACCAATGCAATAATACGCTCTTTCATTTCGGCAGCTGCTTTGTTGGTGAAAGTCAACGCCAAAATCTGAAAAGGATCCACACCCTCTTCGATAAGGTGCGCGATACGGTACGTAAGAGTTCGTGTTTTTCCCGACCCCGCACCGGCAATAATCATCACCGGACCTTCGATACAAGCCGCCGCATTTCTTTGTTCTTCATTAAGTTCGTCTAATAAATCTTTCACAGCTTAATAATTAATGGATTATCAGTTGATGGATTGTTTCGTATCTTTTACAAAGATAAGAATTAAAATTGAGACTTAGTGCAGAACGTAGTAATAAGGCTGACAAATAACGGTTTAGGCGGAAAAAAGGAAAAAACGGAAAGCCGTCGGAAACCAACAAAAAGCCAAGAGAGGACAGCGTTGCATTACGATCCTGTTACTTTCTTTTGGTCGGCAAAAAATACGATAATAAAATGATATAAGACGAAGTCAAACGAGCCTGCTCTCTCTCCCTGCACAGAGAAAAGCCCCTGCAACGAAAACGACCGACCCGATGGCGCATAATTCCAAAAGTCAAAGAAGCACGTCCGTTTGAACATGAGCCTTGGGCTTAATGGCGGGACAACTCAACCCCCTCGTCTCTAAATCTCCATAATACAATCAGCATACACAGAGTTCACGGACTGAGCGAGCTAAGTACACCAAACATAACGCGGCCTTTTCAATCCGCCCCAAAGTCGGATTTTTTGTGCTCTCAAAGGCACGACAAGATGTTTTTTGAATAACTCGCCGCACCTTGTACTTGCAGGGAGTAATCCTACTCCGAAATCGGGTGATTTTAGAAAAATAATTTGATTAAAATTTAGAACTGTTTAAAAGAGGATGTTAAGTTATTATATAGTAAAATCATCTTTACAATAATTATTATGCACAAATTATTGTATCTTTGTAGTGTATGAAGCTCGATTACTATCTTCCGTCAGATCTAAATCAGTTGCTTGTCATTCAGTATGAACATGTACAAGCAGAAGGTGAGAATATTTCGGTTATTGACCGTCATATTCCGAGCGGGTATGCTTCATTGGTATTCAACTCCTCCGGGCGTGCAGTCATTCACGAAGAGCCGCTGATACAACTACCTCGACATTTTATGGTAGTGCCGCTTTTTCATGCCGTGAATATAGGTATATACGAGAATTTGGATTCTTTTATCATCACTTGCAAGGCATCGGTCTTATCTAAACTTTTATCTCTCAATCTCTCTTCTTGTAAGAATGACTTCTATCGCCGATCTCAAAATGACGGACTCAAAACAATAACGCAAAAGTTTATTGAGAAGAAATCAGCAACAGACCGTATCGCTATCATTGAACAATTTTTTCACGAAAAAGGATTGTCGGATTACGTACCTGATGAAATAGATATACTTTACAATCTGATTATGGAGGGGCAAGGATGCGTCCCAATAGCCGGGCAGGTTGAGCAATTCGACCAATCACCACGCTATTTTCGCCGGCATTTCATAGAACGTGTCGGGATAAATGCCAAAACGCTGGCACGTATCGTAAGGGTGAATTACCTTTGGTCTATGATTATGAAGAACAGTGCTGTCGACTTTCAGGATATGGTCTTTGAAGGAGGGTACTTCGACCAAGCACACTTCATACACGACTTCAAAAAAATTGCCGGCGAAACACCGTCCTATTTCTTCAAGAGAAACCTTGATAATGTGATGATTATGTCCGGGAAGATGTAGCCCGTTCCGTTTTTTACAATTTTGCGTCATTTCCAATCGGTAACTTTGCAACGGTAGTAAAGTTACCGATTATTTTTTGCATTAATTTAAAAATGAACGCATATGAAGAAAGTATCTATTTTGATTCTTCTATTCTCAGCCGGAATAGGGAGTTTGTATGCTCAAAGCGTATTCGAGCGATTGGGTAAACGAGTTGTTAAACGGGCAGGCGAACAGGTTGAACAGCGTGTCGAGCAAAAAGCCGAAGAGGGTGTTGAGAAAGCGATGGATAAAGCGGAAGAAGCCGTCCGAAACAGCGGCAAAGAAAAGGGAAAAACAACCCAATCAGCAAAGACAGAATCTAAAGAGCCTAAGCCTGTACTACAAATGCAACAGGAACAAGTATCGCTACAATCTTTTTCGCAGTACGATTTTGTGCCGGGTGATACGATTTTGTTGTATGAGGATTTTTCACAGGATGCCGTAGGCGATTTTCCTGCACTTTGGACTACCGACGGAAGCGGCGAAGTAAAAACGCTCAATATTGCCGAAGGTAAATGGTTGCACCTGAATGCTGAGGGTAAAATCTATCAGTTATTGAAAAATCTCGAACTACCCGACAATTATATCGTAGAATTTGATGCGATACTGCCCAAAGGTGAAATTGACGGTGGGGGCTTATGGTTTACACTCTATAAATCCGAGGAGGGAGATAACGGACGGATTGAATCCTATATCCGCTCCAAAGGAGTTAGTCTCTATACTGATTTTGTAACAGGCTGGACAGGAAAATCGTACAATAATAGCAATTGGTCGGAGGGTAATTCGGAAATAGGCAAAGTAAAACCGGACGTTGTTGAACATATTATTATGTGGGTACAGAAACGACGGCTGCGTGTTTACCACGCCGGGCAGAAAGTGTTGGACTTACCGACTTTGATTCCTGCCGGATTGAAACCTGACCGTTTGGCGTTTGATATATCGGACAATAACGGCATTCTACCTTATGTAAGCAATATCCGCATCACTACCGCCGCTCCCGATACACGTAATAAGTTATTGGAAGAGGGTAAGTTAATCTCTTACGGTATCTATTTCGATGTTAATTCAGGTAGGGTAAAACCGGAGTCTTTCGGTGCGCTGAATGATATTGCCAAAGTTATCAAAGAGGCAAATGTAAAAGTGCAGATTGTGGGACACACAGATAACACGGGCAGTGATGCAACAAACCTCGACTTGTCGAAACGCCGTGCGGCATCGGTTAAAACGGAGCTCGTGAAAATGGGGGTGTCGGCAGATATGCTCACAACCGACGGAGCAGGAGCGGCCAAACCTATTGCTCCCAATGACACCCCGTCTAACAAGGGGTTGAATCGCAGGGTTGAATTCATCAAAAAATAATACCATGAAGAAGATTAGTCTAATTATTATGATTATGGCATTCATGGGTCATTTTGCACAAGCGCAAAATCTCGATGCCGCACTAAAAGAGTATTACATTCAATGTAATAAAATACTTGCAGTAAAATGTCCTGATTTGATGCAGAAGGGATTAAAAGAGTTGAAAGACTCTCTTAGTAACGGAAATAGCGGAGATATTGAAAATAAGTATGGATTTGATTTTTGGTTCGAAGATGGTTATGGCGAATACGTTATAAACAAAGATATAGAGTCTGTATTGAGAAAATACGAGGAATATAATGAGCAATTTACGGTTGCTCATAGTAATATGTACGATGACTTCTCTACACAATCCATTACTGCTAAATCGGGAGATAAATTTGTTGGACAAAGACAAAAGATGAAAGCCATAAAATCGCATATAGAAAACTCTGATGGCGGAGTTAGAAAAGTATTTGAAACATACCGTAACGCTATTTTAAATGAATTGCTGCCACAAACAAAGGAACTTGCAAAAACAGATAAAGAGGCTGCAATTATGATCTGCCAATATATCTGTGACCGATATCGTCAGGTAGTTGGAATAGTTATCGACGAGTGCCTGCAGTATCAGACATGTGAAGAAGACATCCGTTTGAATAGAGTTTTTGAAGGTTGGAAATAACATAGAGTCATTAATTTAAAAAATTAAACAGTATGAAGAAAGTTTATTACAATACACTATTGTGTATAATGAGTTTGGGCATCTTATGTGGATGCTCTAAAGACAATGGCGATGAGCCTGTTCCAAATCCGGTAGGTGATATTGCTTGGTATGGAGTACAAAAAGGAACAATCGATTATGGAGCAGATGGGAAAATGATCTTTGATGATTACGGAAAAAAAGAGCGTTTCGAACAAGGATCGACGGTTTACATCTATACGTTGGAGAAGTTAATTGTACTTAACACAGAGAATCAGACATATACCCAGCGTCCTACAATTGAAGGAGAAAGAGTTATTGCTCTACATATCTTTTTAGGAGCTGATGTATGGACAGGTGCAACGCTGGTCGGAGCTCAAAAAAGCACACAAACCATAGCCGGGAAACCATGTATCGTCTGGACTTGGAATGACCAAGGCGTGACTTATAAATATGGGGGATGGAATCGCATTCTGTTTATTGGAGGTGACGATGAAGAAGGTGTACAGATGCTTGCCAAAAGTTTTTCTGAAACAATCCCTGCAAACGCTTTCGAAATTCCGGTAGGATATAGATTAGAAAACTAGTATCAACAATTAATATAGATGAAAATGAAATTTCTTAAAATTAGTATGGTTGTTATAAGCTTATTCTATACAACCACAATCTTTGCACAGCAAAAAGGAGAAATGGCAGTTGGACTGAATTTGAATTATGGAACGAACAGTACCCTAAGCAACTTTGGCCTGGGAGTTAAATTCCAATGGAATGTAATTAACAACCTGCGGCTTGAACCTAGTTTCAATTACTATTTCGGGAAAGACCTCATCGTTGCCCGATACAATATGTGGGATGCCAATATAAACGTACATTATCTCTTCCTGCTCGGCAAAAAAAAACGATTTATGATTTATCCGTTAGCCGGAATCGGATTGTTCGGAACATCAGTCAAGTACAAGGGGGAGTATGCGGAGTTCATTGAAGGTAAAAGTGTATCAGAATCCGATTTCGCATTTAACGTCGGTGGCGGAGCGGAATACCTGCTTACTGAAAAATTCTCGGTAGGGGCGGAAATAAAATACCAGATCGTTTCAGGTTGGAATCGACCCGTATTTACGTTGGGGGCAGCCTATCGATTTTAGTTATTCACAACAAGAGGGGGGAGAATACATCCCCTCTTGTTACTTAAAAGCAAAGAGTATGAAAAACAGT
Organism: uncultured Bacteroidaceae bacterium; assembly: GCA_964474745.1. Taxonomy (GTDB): domain Bacteria; phylum Bacteroidota; class Bacteroidia; order Bacteroidales; family P3; genus HGM05376. The sequence continues at coordinate 16,991 of CAYYUE010000002.1, forward strand.
ATTATCATAGGATTTTTACTCCTGTCCATGGTTGCCAATGCGCAGGATGTGAAACTTGGGGAAAATAAAAGTACACAAGAATATATGAAGCAGGCTGAGGTTTGCTGTTATATTCCGCAATGGAATACTTCGGTTGATAGTGTAGCTTTGCATTTGAAAAAAATAGAAAGTTTGGCAAGTGAACTGGATAAGGTTTCGGATTTTATGGGACAAAAATATACCGAAGCCTATCTCGGAAAAATGGTGCAAGATTATGCGACAAAGATTGGTAGTTCTCCTGATGCCATGCTTGCAATGAGTGAAGCCAACGAGAGTATGCAAACCATTGGAGTCAAGCTTGCGGAATTAAATACAGAAATGGAATCGGAATTAGGAAAGTTGAAGCCACTCGAAGAGATCTTCAATGAATGCGGACTAAATCTTGAGATACATTTTTCTGGATTGTATGATGCTAAGATAGATCAAAACAGGAAGACATACAAGGCAAAGTTCCCTGATTTCTATAACAAGGCAATTGCCAGACAGAAACAAGAGATAGTATTACGCAAGTCTCATTTTGAAGCGGCTCTCAAGCTACAATATGAATTAGTCGATATTTTACAGAAGAAATACGATGTTTCAAAATTGATGATGCTCGAACAATTTGTGGATCAGCAAAAAGTAAGCTGTTACCAATTAATTAAAGAGTATGCAAAGGCTTGCGAGGAACTTCTAAAACCCTATCAAATGTATCAATTAAGAAACGAATAAGCATATGAAAAAAAGTGTTTTAATAATATTAATCGGTCTGTTAGTTACAGCAGTATCGGCACAGGTGAGTTATTACATTCCACCCAAAGGCAAAGTGATGGTCTATGCCGCTAAAACCGAGAAGGGACAAACTGTAAGCCTTACCAAACAGTATCTCAAAGCATCATCTACACCCACTAATTATGTCATTGTTAGTGAGGTGTATCAAGCTCCTACGTTTACAAAATCGGAGGGACGTACCGAGTTGGCATATCGTTTAGAGAACGGGGTCTTGTACACCGATCCGACACAATTTTTTTCGCAATCTCAAAATGCTACGATGAAGTATGTGAATGAATTAAACCAAAATATAATCTTCCCTGTCAATCCTAAGGTGGGAGAAAAACTCGAAGGTTGTTCGCTGAAATGTTATATCGAGGGAGATGATGGCGAGGAGGGTATTTTAATGACAGCAACTATCAGCAATCGAATAGTTGCAGCCAGAGAATCTGTCACCACCCCGGCAGGAACATTTGAATGCCTTCGTTACGATTACGATGTAACCAATGAGATTATGGGACGGAAGATGAAATCATTTGTCCGCACGTGGTATGCTAAGGATTACGGTATGATTAAGCTCGAAATGTCTCTCGAAGGCAATAAGATACTCAGCAATTTTGTTTTGGAACGGATTGAAAATATGCAATGATATGAATAAAATAATATTTTTCCTGATTTTAGCGGTATTGCAGATTGGTAATGTATCCGCACAAGAACGGCCTCCGTTTTCGGATCAGATTGTCAATTACGGAAATCCTGAAGAGGTTATTTGGACACAATTTATACCATACGCCAAAGGTCGGATTGTTGAAGATAAAGAACCATATATCAGCTATGGGCGTTCTCCGTTTGTGCCCGCTTCGGATTATGATAAAATGCTCGTAAACATCAATAAGATAACCGAAATGCTGCGTTCCGTATCTTATATAGGGATTCCGCAAGGGGTGGATATACACATATCCAAAGCAATCGATCATTGTTACGATACAGACGAATTTTCCGATTATAAGAAAGACCCGAATGCGGGTTTATATGGAGAGATAACCGTTTCAGTTGATCCGTGTATCTTTTATAAAGGCAAACGTGGCAATGCAGAAGAGATGTTCGCCAAATTGATTATCCGTATCCACAGTATCGGATTTTCTAACGACAAGCCTGCACAGGTAAAAATCAGCCCTGAAAAAGTGGCAACCTTTCACGGATACGATGTCTATCGGTTAGAGGATAATATTGAGTATGCAGTAATAACCAAGAAAAACATTTCTCCATTTATCCCGATTTCACAGGAAGATTACTATAAGGCTTGCATTAAGAAATACTCCAATTCAACAGAGGTTGGAATCGGATTTGTGGTTGATAGGTACAAGGAGAAACTTTCTAAGCTATCAATTGAGAGACGTAAACAACAGGCAGTAGTCAACATGGAGTTTGAAGATTTTTCGGAAGAGTCCGCCGTAGAGCAGCCTAAATACTTCATCACCAATCCTCAATTAATAGATCGCTCTCGTTCTAGTGAAATTCAACTGATAACTGTTTCGTGGTCAAAAACTTCGAGCGACAAACCGTTACGTCTATACAAAGGCGGCAAGAATGGGTTCGACATAAAATATTATATACTGAAACAGCTCCACGATGATAGTATGGTGTGGAATGAAATAATGAAAACGGTAGATGAACCATAAGTTGTTTACATAAGATCAATATATTGAAAAACAACAATGAAGAATCTCGTTCTGCATTATTAGACGTAAAAGACTCATATAAGTGGACAGGAAACACTATTGAATTGGTAGAGTTAGTATCTGGATTAAACAAAATGGACTGTGTGAAAAACCGCGGAACTTCTATACATGAATTGGTTGCTTTTGTGGGAGTCTTGTCGGATGTGGATATTCGGGATTGTTACAGTGCTTATATGGACATGAAGCACCGCAAGAACGAAAGTTGCACCTATTTTTTGGATAAGATGCGGGAACGACTGAGTAAGCGGATGCAGCAGGATGACGAGAAAGAGAGGCAACGGAAATGACTATTAAAACGGTAGTGACTTTTTGAGTGTTACTTCCGTTTTGCATTGCAATACACAGTGTTAAGCTGAAATAAAGCAGGGAGTATATTGTTTATTTCTGAAATATGCCTATTTTTGTAGTGAAGTTGTTTTAAGGTATGCAAAGCGCAGATTATCCGTGCTGCCGTACTTTCGCCAAATCGTTACCGACAACGTATTACGTTTCAATTACAATCTATCAGTCAGGTAGATATTAGAAAGTTTCTTATCCCAGGCAAAGATAAACAACGGTTCCGTATAAAATCATTTTTTTCTAAAAAGTGAAGAAATCAACCAAATTACAGGTATGAACAACATAGCATATACTCCCACCCGTATCACAAGGTCAGGAATAAGTTGACTCGAAAGCTGATCCAAATTCAAAAAGTCAGCGATAACACTTATAAAAGTAAATGAAGTGATTATGGCTATAAATTTATTTACCTTTTCATCCTTATGCCGTTCTATATATTCCTGTTTTTTTTCCTTTTCATGATCTATCTGACGCTGGATCGTATTCAGTACCTCCACCGACTGGGCAATATTGTTGTGTTTGAAAGCGATTCTCCCTTGTTCGTCCAGAATCCCGACAATTGCCAATACCTCCCCGTCCTGCGTTATACTCCTGAAATCCGTATAATTCGCATACAAACCACTCAATATGTGGAGTTTAATCAATATATCCTGTTTATTGTCTTCCGTCCCGGTCCCCTCATAGAAAAGTCCGGTGATTTTGGTCGTGAGTAAATTCTCCAAACCATCACACAAGCCAAAGAACAACGTATATATCCGGACAATATTCAAAAGAAGTTCTTTGTCTTCCTCCTTGACATATTGTTCTATAAAAATATACCATGATCCCCATACCTGACAACTGTCCAGTAATACAGGTTTAAAATCATCCCCCTTCGATTCCCTGTATTTTAGCATACCTTCGCATGCCTTTGTCTCTTTCGACATAAACAAAATCGTAAAAGCGGGAAAAAAATTATAGTCAAAATTCTTATCATACTTTTTCCTGCACAGCATTGCTTCTTTCGTCAATTTCTCCGATGCATAATAATCCAGCAGACTTTCTCCGAACCGATCCAAATCCCGCTGGAATCCGGAAGCACTGTCATATCTACCGTAAGCCGCAACCTCAAACGTCTGAACAAAACGAACCAATCCCTCTTCACTGATTGTTTCCGCCAATCCGTTAAAATCGATTATTACTTCAACCAAAGCAATCCCGCAAGAAAAAAGAGTCAAAGAGCCCTTGTATTTTATATCGGCATCCTGTAAACCGACTATCTCCCTCCGTGCTTGCTCTGTAACGGCATAATCCGTAATAAACTCTGCCGAACCGATAACTTTTGCTGCCGACTCTTTCCAGGTCCCGAAAATCCCGCTATGCGTAAAATCGAATTCCATCCCTCTTCCCAACCGTACATTCGGCATACCGAAACCGACACGTTCTTCTTCTTCTTCCGGCTTTTCACAATATATGAACCCATCCGGTAATAATCCGACGGCAGGAGCACCTTTCCGGGTAAAAAGGAAATCATCCACACCGATAGCAAAACCTATTTTAAAATAACCCGATAAAACGGCTATCATATGACGATTGTTTATATTTCAACAAATATAACGTTTATAACTAAAAATATTTCACCTTAGCCGTCGATTTTTAATCCACAAAACAACTGTAAAGACTGTATCCGAAACGAATAAAACAATCCGGATATGCAAATACCCGGACCATGACAAACCCTGTTTCTTCCCGTATCCGGATAAGCAACGCGTTTTCTTTTCGAGGTTCCGAGTATTGCAATCTTTTCGGTTACGAAAAGTGTACTTCAGGAAAGGGATTTGTGTAGACTTTTTGACGGGTGTAATAGGTTTGATCGACAATATACGGTTGTATATGTAAGGAGTATTCGAGTGCTTTTTCATTCCTCCTGACGAAAGTGTTCCGTTTTCGGTATATAACAAAGAGCGGAATAAACATGTTGTTGTTTTTACAGGAATATTATTTCCGGAAGTAGTTGTAGCAGATGCGAAGTTGTTCCCAAGAGTTTCATTTTTCGGAAACAATATCGGCCAGAACATCTCAACATCGGTTATTGTTATCGGTTGTCATTCTAAATTAATCCATTCGGATTGGACAACGGTTTTATTATGTTATTCGCGGATCGGGGAAGCGAAATATATGTCCATTTCTAACAATGGAAATCAATGAAAAAGATTGGAATCGGTGATGTCTTTCAAGAGATATTTCGTAACCACACATCGCTTAACGGAATAGGTTATAAGAAAACCTTTACCAACTACCAATCAATGAAAGTAGTCGGTAAAGATTTTGCGGTAAAGTACCGTTTTCGAGCGTGAAATCAATTTGAGAATATCAATTCTTTTTTAAGATCTCATTCTTTGTCATATAATCAACCACTGCACCAACAATTCCCGCAGTAATTCCCGCAATAATGGCACCGGCTAATGGAGTTGCTGTGGTATTGGGGGCGAATCTTTGTATCATTATCGCAAGAACAACAACAACCCCAAATACAAAGAAGGTATTTCGAAGTGCCCATAAGAATGGTTTTGGAAAATATTTCGGCTTGCCCGGTATTTTTATAGTCAGATACGATACGGTGGTCAGAATAAAGGCAAGGGAGGTTGCAAGAGGAACAATCCCTGATAACACGGTTTCTGTGTGTGAAGTGATCATATCTTGAGCCAGCAGAATCTCTGTCTTCCCACGCATCATAAACCAGTTAATAATACCATTGATTATTGCATTCAGCCCTCCGCTTACGAGGGCTCCTTTGGTAATTTCGTTTAATTTCATACAGATTGAATATTTAAAAATTAAAAAAACATAAAAATAGCCATTTGTACAGATAGCCAATTTTTTACAGGTTCCGGAAGGGCATCTTTTATTGCTTTTCCGGGAATGGCATAGGATATTATGCCTAACATCATAAAATGACGATTGATAAACCATCGCGAGGTGAAGGTCAACTCATCTCCAAGATGTTTCGATTCGAGCTTGCTCAAAAATGCGGGAGCTCCTATATTGGAGTAAGTATCTGCTCTTAACAGGAAGTAATCTAAAGAAAGTTCAAGCGACGGTATTGGGAATACTTTGGCTTGAACCCTGTGAGTTATAATGTTCCCGTTACCGACCACTTTGCGCATATTTATGCCTTGCACCCAATCCCCGAGACCTCCCGTAAGAATAGGATCGTATCGTGTATACTGTTTGTTGTTGGGATTATCTCCCTGCATAAAAGCGTAACGATAATAAAGCATCGGATGAGTTTTCAATTTCTTGAAATCCGCACCCAATCCGGCATACCATCCGTTAGCACTCATATCTCCGCTCGAACTAAGTTGGTAGGCATATTCACTCTTGAAAAACAATCCTGTACCTCCAATGTTGGTTATCCAAACTTTGGGATTTATAATATTTAATCCTTTTTTGGGAATTGTACCGTCGGGAGTGTAGTAGTCGCCTCTTCCGGCAATGCGGTTAATGTAAGCTATTCCCAGATCGAAATGTTTGTTGTCGTTGTATCCGGCGTAAGCTCCTGCATAAGAAATGTTATTCTGTTTGTTTTTGAATAATTCTTCGGGCTCCAGAAAGAAAGCTTGCAGCGACCATCGGCGAGCATTGAGTTTGATGAGACCGGCTTTTTGAAATGCCGTCCTGGAATTGAGGTAAACACTCGCTCTTTCACCTGCGTTTGCCGAACCCGAATACTTAGATATTAAAAAACCGTCGTTAAGTTGAAACGGTTGACGACCATACGATACGGAAAGATTCATATTGCTTTTGCCCAACTTTGTAAAGATAAATCCTACATACAGTTTTTCAAAGTCCGCAAAAGCAGAACCTCCGTTGGAATAAATATCAGATGTATTTCGTCCGCTGAATAAACCGGAAACAGCACCATAGCCGTAAATAGAAGACTTTCCGAGTTTTATTATCCCTCCAAGTCCGGGTTCTATATATGCTTCGCCCCAAAAACGTACTCCGGTTTTTGCCGGATTAGTGGCAATGGAATTTCCTTTAGTAAACTCTGCTCCGTGTCCGAAAAAAGCGTTGTCTTCGTTAAACAGGCCTGCACCTCCGTTGAGAATAAATGTAAGTTCTGCGTTTTTGCTCTCGAAAATCATTGGAAAATCGTTCGCTTTTCCCGATACCGTTATACCGCTACGCCCATCATAAAGTTTATGTTCTCCCGGTGCCAGCAAAGTAATGTTTATGACCATGATAAGAGGGCCGGAGAAATTACTGCTATACAATTTGTAATCCGCGCTTTTAACACGTGAATCCCCTTGAATCCGCTTTAGGGCCATATTGGCTACATTCTGATTGAATGATGATCCGGGATACATATTGACATCTTTATAAAAATCGGACATCTGAGAACTGTCAGCCAAGTATTTTTTATCCTGATTATTGATAACTAGAATAATTGAACGAATTGGCAATCCATCGCTATTTTGCGGATATACCTGAGCGGGAAGAGATTCTCTGTACTGAATATTATCTATATCTTGCCCCCATAATTTGATCAATGGAATGCAAAACAGAAACAGAATCAAGTGTATTTTTTTCATTTTTTTTATTTTTAAAAAAGGGTAGTTTAACTACCCTTTTTATTACCGATTAGTGAATTATTTTTTCGGCATTTTGCTTTGGTACATGCCTCCTCCGTCAATTTTAAGTTCTATGCCCGTAATCCAACGAGCTGCATCGCTTAAAAGGAACATAAATCCATAAGCAATGTCAATAGGCTCTCCGCGGCGTTTCATCACCATACCTTCAGCTAATCTACGCAACATTTCGGGATCGTATCCTGCAGCCAGAGTGGCATCGCCGTTATCTACGGAACCAATAATGACACTATTCAAACGTACTTCAGGACCCGATACTACGGCCATACTGCGTACCATATTCAGCAGTCCTGCTTTGGCAGTGCTGTACTCAATAAATTCAGGAGAAGGAGAAACCCCCACCATAGAACCTGAAAATACAACGGAGGCATTCGATTCTTTTTTCAGGTAGGGCATGCACATTTTAGTCAGGTTGTAGGCTCCCACAGTGTTGAGGATGTATGATTTTACCATCTTGTCCGTATCCGAACCCCACAGAGGTGTTGCCATACCCCAACCTACATTGTTTATCAATGCCGAAATTTTACCGAATTTGGCTACGGTGGTGTCAACCAATTTTTGTAAATCGGCTTCCGAGGTGGAGTCCGCTTTGATACCGAGAGTTTCTTTCCCGGACTCTTTTTGGATATCTGTTGCAATTTTGGTCAATTTTGTTTCGTCAATGTCGGATAATACCACATGGGCACCCAAAGAGGCAAATAAACGTGCAGCCGTACTTCCGATGGCTCCTGCACCGCCGGTAATGATAATTACTTTTCCGTCGAAACAGAACAAATCTTTTGTGTTTTTCATAACTTTAATTTTTATATTGTTGATTAATTTAATTGTTTGACGTTGATCAATCCAATGTCTGTATACCCCCTCCGTTAACAAAGAGAACTTGGCCGCTAACCCATTGGGAAACAGGTGCGGCAAAGTAGAGAATGGCACCTGTTATATCGGATACCTCTCCAAGCCGTTTGATTGGGGTATGAGCCAGCATACGTTGTTCTATTTCGGGTGTGAGTACGGTTTTCAGCGCGTGTGTTACTGTTGCTCCCGGGCCTACATTATTGATACGCACTCCCATTGGGCCGAAATCGTAAGCCAGGTTTGCCGCCATGTGGTTCAATGCTGCTTTTGATGCGGCATAAGCACTCATGTTGGGACTTTTGTTAATACTGCCCATAGAGGTGATGTTTACGATGCTGCCATAACCCGATTTAGCCATATGAGGCACCGCAAGTTGACACAGGCGCCAGGCGCTGAAAACATTGAAGTTGAAAATACGTTCAAAATACGAAAGATCCACCTGAAACGGATTTTCACGTCCGCCCCCGCCTCCGCCGGCATTGTTTATCAGAACGTTTATGGTTCCGAATGTTTTCACAGCCGTATCAATTAGATGGGTAAGGTCTTCTTCTTTTAGCACATTACATGCAACGGCCATTGCTTTTCCTCCCTTCGATATAATACTGTCAGCAACGACTTGAGCTTTTTCTAAAGTCAAATCGCTTACAACTACAGAAGCTCCCGCTTCTGATAGGATCTCACAGCTTCCTTTACCGATTCCGTCACCGCCACCGGTTACTACTGCAACTTTACCGGTGAGGTCAAAAAGTGATTTAATTGACATACGTTTTCAATTTTATTACTTAGTTTAAAATATTTATTTCATATTATAGCAAATGTTAGAATTAAAATGTTTAAAATATTAAATTGTATTTGCATTTTTTAATAGTTTTTGTTTCCAGTAGTTTGGATGATTATGCTCATTTTGAGGGATTTTAAAGAATTGGATATTTACAAAAAATCCTTATAAATGCGTATCCGTTTAAGGTTATTATTATCGATTTTCATACGACTATCTATTGAAGAATATTTCAATACTATCGTATTTAAATTTCGGTATTGCTTTTTTGAGTACAAATTTTCATTGGATTGCCAATGCTTTTGTATTCAACGGTTCTTTTAGGATAAAAGAAGGTTCCTTGTTTTGGGCGATTTCGATACAAATCTTCATAATCCTATTCAGGTAGGTGATCTTTTTCCGAAAACGCTGTGTCTTCTAAATGTTATATCATTGTATCCTAAAATGAATACAATTTGGTTTTACATACGATGTATGTATTTGATCAAAATGACAAAGTGTTTGTATAAAAGATATTGTTTTATCCGAAACCTGTTGTCTTGTTCCGATTTTGGGGAATGGAACCCGGATGATTTTTTGATTTATATATTGCAGGAAAACCACGATTTGTGTTCGGAGTTCTTGGAGCAAGCGTATTCTTTTTAAAAATAGAAAATTGGACGGTAAGTGTTGTATCAATTGTTCGAATAGCCTTTTAACGTTTTGTTGTTTACTTCTTTAAAAAAAATCCATACGGTACCAATCGGACGTAATTTAAATATGCCCTTTCTTTTTCCGAAAAGAAAGGGCATATTTATTTATGGAAAATGATCCTGCAAATATCTTGTGAAGAATGGTTGCGGTTTTATTTATGGAGCCATGCTTGCACACGAGCGATGAAAAGCGCCGTTTCTTCGCGTAGCTGAATAATAAATGCGTTTTCTTCCAAGGTTCCGAGTACTGCAACCTTTTCCGCTTCGTTACGAAAAGTACATTTCAGGAAAGGATTCTCATAGTCTTTTTGGCGAGTGTAGTAGGTTTGATCGGCAATATACTGTTGTATACGCAGGGAGTGTTCGAGTGCTTTTTTCCATTCCTCCTGACAAAGGGTTTCGGTTTCCAGCATATAACAAAGAACGGAATAGGCGTGTTGTTGTTTTTGGAGGGGGTATTGTTTCCAGAGGTCATTGTAGCGGATGTGAATTTGTTCCCAAGAGTTTAATTTTCCGCAAACAATATCGGCGCGCAACATGTCGACATCGGTTTCCGCCATCAGTTGTCCTCCCAAATTAATCCATTCGGATTGGGCAACGGTTTTGTTATTTAATTCATTGATCGCGGAAGCTAAGGTTGCAGTGGGATTATGTTCAAAATAAGAAATCAAGTTCGTTACGCCGTAGTACCATAGCATGTCTCCATAGGCACGATAGGCTTCATACACTTTCAATAGGTGCACGTTTCGATTCCCTTTTTCTATATTCTCGCCAAAAATAGTTAATTTTTCTATATCGGTTTTCGAGCCGTTGAGAAGTGTTTTTCCTAGTTTCTCCAGCTCTTCGCCGGTATATGCGGAAATGTTTTTTTCTTGTTCCCGTAACCAGGCTTTAGCAGTCCATTTTTCCAAAAGCTTTCGGCTATGAAGAGCTTCGTTCATGGTGTCGGGAGCAAAAGGAGAATATTCTATATGTTGTTCTTTCCGGATACGCTTGTCGCGCGATTGATATTTCCATGAATTGCGAATCAAGGCATACATGTTATACATCCACCAATAAGCCGGCATTACTTCCAATTCGTTTGAGGTTGTGTTGTTGTTCACCAGCGCAAAAGGAAACGGAATGTCCATTTCCGAAGGGAAGTCGGCTTTCGATAATAACGTATAGGAAGCAAATCGGGATGCGTGTTTTATACTCGAACATAGTCCCGGCCAAAAGCCTCTTGCTGCTTGTACTTCGTTGTCGTTCGACCGGCTGTTGTGATTGGAACCGATAGTAGCTCCCGCCGCAATATTCGATTGTCCTTGCGTAACCGTGGCAATCAAAAAAGAATTGTTGTGATGCTGTTCGTGAGCCGGAAAAATCAGATTGTTCAACACCTCACAGCACGCAATAGTGGAATTGTCGCCTAAAAAAGAATGAATGAGCCGGGCTCCGTATTTTAAATTCGAACGGTTCCCCAATACAAACCGTATAGCCATCGCAGAAGAACTTACATGGCATCCGTATCCCACAATGCCGTCCGTCAGCATCACTCCTTCTCCAATCAGGGTAGGCTCTTCTTGGGACGAGTTTACGGTTACATTTTCCAGCTTGTTTACTCCTTTTATATAGCCATGTGCGCCGATGATAACGTCTTGTAGCGATACTGCGTTTTTTATCACGGTATGGTCGCCAATGCAACTGTAAAAACTTCTTCGAGAATCGCATGTGTTTTGTGTGATTTCGACCAGTCGTTTTTGCAGGTTTTTATCGTCGACGTATTTTGCCCATATATATGCGTCGGCAGCAATCATTCCGTTAAAAGGCAATATTCGTCTGCCGCCTGCTTCGTTCATTACGTCTATCCAAAGAGGTTCTTTTTCAGGTATTTCGTCTTTTACGATGCCGTTGCCGAATGTTGCACAATCGGTGGTAGTCATTTCCTGGATGTTACTCAGTATACATGTGTCGCCAATGATACAGTGCGCCAAATAATGTACGTTATGAATAGCAACCTGATTGCCGATGTCGCACGAAACAAGAGTACTATCCGTAATACCGACAGGAAGCTTTAAGGTGTCGAACTGAAGTATATGGCGGGAAATATCACCTATGCGTACGAGTCCGTAAAATGTATTGTTTTTAAGCAACGAGGCGTCAAAAATATCCGTAACCCAAATGTTGTTCCAGCAAGAGGCAACGTTGTTGTTTTCTCGGAGCCGTTCAATTTCTGCAGCGGTCAGTTGCCTCCATCTTTTTTGCGGAATTTGGGCTTGCGTATCGCGGAGCTCACATTCGGTTTTTTCCGAGGGTATATATTTTCTTTGGATAAAATCTTGATCCATGTTTTCTATGGGAAGAAGGGTAACTTTACTCATATCACAGAAATTTTACGTTAAGCATGAGTTGAAAATTTACAAGCGGCAAAAAGATAAATACTTATATGCAATTGTTGTTTACACTGTTTTGCTTAACAATTGATTTTCTTTTTCGCCATACAAAAATACAATTATTTTTTAGAATGTTTTTTTTATTACGGGATAGGCTTTCGTTGAAAATAAGGATTGCTTACGGATTGGTAGTTAGGGGCAATAAAAACATTTTTGAAAATCAAAATCGAATGGAAACGGGAATGTGTACTTTGGGGGCTATCCATTGTTGAATTTTATATGATAAGTAAGCAGTTCCGATGCCGACCAATAGTCCTATAAATACGTCTGAGGCGTAATGCACTCCCAAGTACATTCGCGAATAGGCGACGGTGGTGGCCCATAGGAAAGCGGGGAGGGTTACGTACCACTTTCGAAATTGCAGGCTTAACGAGGTTGCGGTAGCAAAAGCCACCGAAGTGTGGTTCGATGGAAACGAATACGAATTTTCTCTTTGTATGGGATGCAATATATCAGGATAAGCGTCGTAAGGGCGTTCTCGTTTTACGATACTTTTGATAGCGATAGTGGTAGCAGTGGAGAGAAGAATGCCGGCTCCGATTTGTAATCCGGCAATGGAGGCGTCGCAGTTGGAAGTGACCAATCCTGTGGCCAGTATGCTTAAAGGAACAACGGGGGCCATGATATAAGCAGAAAAAGAAACTCCTTTCATAAAGGAATTCATTCCCGAAGTACGTGTGTGTTGTATGTTTTTAAGAATATCCACATCCCAGTTTTGGGAGAAACAAGTTGTAGAGAAACAAATTGTAATGAAAATCCAGGTGATTTTTTTGGGTATTGTTTTTGACATGAAATCTTGTTTTATTACAACAAGTGAGGATTTTCCGTTTATATGAAAATCCTCACTTTAGTTGAATACAGCAAAACGTATTTAGTTTCTATTTAATGCATTTAAATCTTTATAGGCAATTTGTAAGCGGTTGATTATGCTTTCTTCGCCTTTGCGCAACCATGCGCGAGGATCGTAGTATTTCTTGTTGGGTTTGTCGTCGCCTTCGGGATTTCCGATTTGTGCTTGCAAGTAGGCTTCTTTCGCTTTATAGTAATTCATTACACCTTCCCACATAGCCCATTGCGTATCGGTGTCGATGTTCATTTTTACCACACCGTATTGTAGTGCTTCCGCTATTTTTGCAGGTTCGGATCCTGAGCCTCCATGGAATACAAAATTAACCGGATTGGCTTCGGTATGGAATTTCTTTTGAATGTATTCTTGAGAGTTATGTAAGATAATAGGCTCCAATTTTACATTTCCGGGTTTGTATACACCGTGAACATTTCCAAATGATGCTGCAATGGTGAAATGATTGCTGATTTTTGATAGCTCTTCGTAAGCGTAAGCAACATCTTCGGGTTGTGTATACAAACGAGAGGAGTCAATACCGGTATTATCTACTCCGTCTTCTTCGCCTCCGGTAATACCCAGTTCGATTTCCAACGTCATGCCGATTTTACTCATACGAGTAAGGTATTTTTTGCAAATCTCGATATTTTCTTTCAAAGGTTCTTCTGACAAATCGAGCATATGTGAACTGAACAAAGGTTTTCCATTGGCTGCAAAGAATTTTTCTCCTTCGTCGAGTAACGCATCAATCCAAGGGAGTAATTTTTTTGCGGCATGATCGGTATGAAGTACTACCGGAACACCGTAATGTTTTGCCATTTGATGCACATGTAAAGCTCCGGAAACAGCTCCTGCAACAGCCGCTTCGGTACTCGGAAGCGATTTTCCCGCATAGAAAATGGCTCCTCCGTTCGAGAACTGAATCATTATCGGAGAGTTGGCAACTTTTGCAGCTTCCATAACGGCATTTACGGAATCTGTTCCCACTACGTTAACTGCAGGTAATGCAAAATGGTTTGCTTTTGCAATGCGAAATATCTCATGTAATTGATTTCCCCATACAACTCCTGCAGGGATTTTATCCATAATTTTTTCGGACATAATGTATCTAATTTTATTATTTCACTAATAATCAAGAATTTATTGTGTAATTAAGCTTGCACAATATGAAAACAAAGATACATAGAAAAAGTTAATAGAGAAAAACGTTATTCGCGGGTTCCTATTCTTTCGCGGGAAAGCGGCCCATTGGGTATGCATTTTTACGAAAGGATATTTCGGATATTTTTACAAAATGAACAAATTGAACATAATGCAGGTATAATTTATGAAGCTTTCGGAATTACTGCAAATCGTAAAAAAAGTGTAATTTTGCAATATTATTGTTTATGGAATGAATGGGAGTAAGAAACATACTATTCGTTTGGAAGTTAAAAGATAAACCCGATAATGAAATGAAGTATTTAATTGTTGGTTTGGGAAATATTGGAAGCGAATATGCGGACACGCGCCATAATATCGGTTTTATGGTTTTGGATGCATTGGTAGAGGGTTCTGATTGTAAGTTTGAAGTGGAACGCCACGCATACAAAACGGAAATGAAATATAAAGGGCGAACATTGGTTTTGATAAAGCCTACTACATATATGAATTTGAGTGGTAAATCCGTAAATTATTGGATGAATTCGGAAAAAATACCGGTTGAAAATGTATTGATAATCGTTGATGACATTGCTTTGCCATTGGGAACGTTGCGATTGAAAAAGAAGGGAAGCGCAGGAGGTCATAACGGATTAAGTAATATTGAGGAAATATTGGGGCATTCGAATTATGCTCGATTGCGATTCGGTATTGGTGATAATTTTTCGAAAGGAAGGCAGATTGATTATGTATTGGGTAAATTTTCGAGTGAAGAACAACATGTGATTGCTCCGCAGATTCAAAAAGCATGTGAAATGATAAAAGCGTATGCTGTTTTGGGAATAGATCAGGCTATGAATCAATATAACAACAAATAGAATTTATTTTGCAATAAGCATTTATAATGAACTTAGTTGTTGATATTGGAAATACACGGATTAAAGCGGCTGTTTTTGACAAGGAAGAACTGGTCCGGTTGTGGATATTCGAAGAGTTTACAAAAACACAGGTCGCAGATATCCAATCGTATTTTCCCATTTCGCAAGCCATTGTTTCCGATACGGGAAAATCTACTTCATTCGAGGCTCTTGAAGACATTCCTTATCATGTACTTTCTTCGGAACTTAAGCTTCCTATTGCGATTTATTATCATACTCCTAATACATTGGGCGCGGATCGACTGGCCGGTGTGGTTGGAGCTCAAACGTTGTTCCCTGACCAAAACAATTTGGTAATAGATATGGGAACTTGTATTACATTCGATGTTGTGGATAAAAACGGTATATATCAGGGAGGAGCGATTCTTCCGGGAGTTTCTATGAAATTTAAAGCACTGCATACTTATACATATAAATTGCCGTTACTTCACATTGAAAATGATACTGTTGTCGATTTTATTGGAAAAGATACAAAGAGCTCTATTTATTCAGGGGTTATGAATGGAACCCTTTGTGAAATAGAAGGTTTTGTAAATAAATATCAAGCTGTCTATACTTCGTTGAATGTAATATTTACGGGTGGAGACAGTATTTATTTTGAAAAACGAGTAAATTTTCAGAACTTTGTAAGTGCAAACCTCCTACTGATAGGATTAAATAAAATACTGAATATCAATGAAAAATAAAAAAAGAAAAATCTTTGCGTTTTTGATATCTTGGATACTGATCATCCCTATTGTTGCGCAAAATGGAATCAATTCTCCATATTCGCAGTTTGGGGTTGGTGAATTAAAAACGTCTTTTTCGCACCCATATACGAATTCTATGGGAGGTTTGTCATATACGATTAGAAATAACAATATGATTAATAGTTATAACCCTGCATCCTATACGTCTATTGATTCCAATTCATTTGTTTTTGACATGGGATTTGGATTTGACTTTATTACGTTGAGCAATAAAAACGAATCTCTTTACGATGCTGATGGGGCTTTAACGCATATTATGTTTGGATTGCCCTTGACTCGCTGGTGGAAAACAAGTATTGGGATTTTGCCTTTTAGTGAAGTAAGTTATATTACAACAGCCAATAAATTCATGTTGGAAAACGGAGATTCATTGTTTTCACAAACTATTTTTGATGGAACAGGCGGGATTACAAAGCTGTTTTGGGGACATGCATTCAGAATTACAAAAAACCTTTCTGTTGGTTTTAATGCGAACTATTTATTTGGTAAACAAACACGAGCTATTACCTATCAATTCCCTGATTCATCGTATTTTGTAAATTCACGAAAATTGAAAGAGACTCAAATCAATAATTTGTCATTTGATTTTGGATTGCAATATTATCATGAAATCAATTCTGATTATACGCTTGGTTTGGGACTTGTATATTCATTACCCTTGAAATGGAAAGTAAAAGACAAATCGGTTGTATACACTTTTGCCTCTTCTTCAGTATCCGATTATGTGAGGGATACAGTAGTGCCATTGGCTGAGTATAAAAGTACATTGGAATTACCTTCCGTTATCGGATTGGGAATCTCCATCACTCGAAACGAAAGCTGGATGTTGGGTATAGATGCTACTTATTCTTCGTGGTCGATGCCAAAGTATACGGAGAATACAAACACCAATATTTTTGGAAATTGGAGTGCTTTTGATTATAAAGAAAGCTTTAAATTTTCTTTAGGAGGCGAGAAAAAAAGTGATCGATCGGCTACGAAATACTATGAACGCATGTCTTATCGTGCCGGATTGCATTATGAGTACGGAAAGTTATCTGTATTAAATCAAAATACCGGAGATTTTGAAATTATGAATGAATTTGGGGTTCATGCAGGAATCTCGTTTCCTGTTCGGAGAATGAAGTCCGTTATCAATCTGACATTCCAATGGAGTACATTGGGGATTGAAGATATTTTGAAGAAAAATTATTTTCAGATTGGAGTATCGTTTTCAACAAGCGATACGTGGTTTAAAAAACGTAAATACGAATAATTAACTGATATATAAATATAACAAAAATATAAGATGAAAACTATCAAAACATTAGGATTATCCTTGATAATAACTACTTTGGCGTTGACAGCTAATGCACAAAAATTCGGGAAAACACCTGAAGACAGTATTAAGTGTATTGAGAACGTATCGTTATACTCTGAATCATACAAACAAGGAAATTACGTAGATGCATACGGTCCGTGGAAAGAAGTATTGAAATATTGCCCGGAAAACAGTAAAAATGTCTATGTGCGAGGAGCCAATATTTTGAAAAATCTTATTGCAAATGCAAAGACCAAGGAAGAGCAAACTAAATATGTTGATGAATTGATGCATATGTATGATTTGAGGATTAAATATTTTGGAGAGGAAGCCGAAAATAAAGCTCGTAAAGCTCTTGATATGGAAGCTTTAAAAGGAACTTCTGCCGTAGATCAATACTATAAGTTGTTGGAGGATGCAGTTAAAATCGGAGGCGATGAACTGGATCCGACGTTCATTTATAAATTTTTCGAAGCAACGATTTATTATGTGCATGCTGGAAAAGCTGAACCTACATTAATTATTGATAATTACGATATTGCAACTACTCTGTTGGAAAAAGAGCTAAAGAAGAATCCCGCAAGAAAGGCTGAAATTCAAGGATTTATTACTAATGTAGAAGCTGCGTTTTCTCCTTATGCATCGTGCGATCAGTTAGTTTCCATCTTTGAAAAAAAATTCAATGAAAAACCCAATGATCTGGAGTTAGTGAAAAAAATCTGTACTTTGTTAGAAAGCAAAGGATGTGCAAATACCGACTTATTTTTTAATGCTACTGAAAAGCTTCACGCCATGGAACCCGGAGCCAGATCCGCTTATTTAATGGGTAGTTTGTGCTTAGGCAAAGAACAATATGGGAAAGCCATTGAATACCTACAAGAAGCGGTAAAAAAATTGGATGATGAGAAAATAAAATACCAAGCGTATATTCGTTTAGCATACGCTTATAATGCACAAAGAAGTTTTTCTGCTGCAAGAAGTGCGGCATATGATGCTGCAAAATTGGATCCGTCGAAAGGTGAGCCTTATATGATTATTGCGAATTTATATGCACAGTCTGCAGGCTCTTGTTGCGGAAACGGTCCTGTTTTAAGCCGCGTAGCTTTTTGGGCTGCTGTAGATAAAGCTGCACGTGCAAAAGCGGTAGAAGATACACCGGAAATGATTGAACGGGCCAATAAATTTATTAATACATATTCAAGGCATTTCCCAAGCCAGGCGGAAGCTTTTATGGAAGATGTGATAGATGGGCAATCGTACACTGTTGGAGGATGGATTGGGGAAACAACAACCGTTAGAACGAACAAATAATATTTTATATGAACATATTGAAACAATTGACACAGCCCTTTTCGTTGATTGGGTTTGTGTCAATTGTATTTTTTTTACATAGTTGCTCAAACGATATGAAAGAAATTCAATTTTTCGATCGTTCTCAACAGCCGGTACAAGTACTAAAAAATGCCGAAATTGTACGAAGTTCAAACGGAAATGTTGACATGTTGCTAACTGCTCCTTCATTAAATAAATATGAGGGAGAACTAGCTAAAACGGAATATCCGCAAGGTGTATTTATTCAGTTTTTTGACATCAATAAACGAGTGAAAACCTCTTTATCCTGCAAGTATGCTATTTCCATGGATTCGAAACGTATTATGGAGGCTCGCAACAATGTAGTTATTATTGATTATGAATCGGGGGATACTACTTACATGGAAAGTATTATCTGGGATCAGAACGAAAAACGTATTTATTCTAATAAACCGCTTAAATCGGTTAATGGTTCGCGTGTAACTTATGGAGATGGTTTTGAATCCGATGAATCATTTGAAAATCCTCAAATTATCCGTCAGCGAGGAACTTTGGAATGGATAGATGAAATGTAATATTGCAATAAAAAGTGAACAACGAAAGGAAACGAAAATCAAATAATGGATTTTTCTCTTTTTCACAATCTGAAAGACGAGGTTTTGTTACGCTTGTCATTATATTAGTGCTTGTTTTAATAATGTTGTTTCTTCAACCTTTTTGGCTGAAGAAGCATTCGAAAAGTGATTTTTCTGAATTTGAAAAATCTATTGCAGAGTATGAAAAAAAGATTCTTCAAAATGATGAAGCTACTCAAAAAAAGTATTTTGACGATAATCGTCCCGATAAATCATTCCATAAAAAGTTAACGGTAGTCCCGTTTGATCCTAATACGTTGCCTGTTGAAGGATGGGTACAAATGGGTTTTTCTTTTAAACAAGCTCAATCATTGGATAAGTATCGAAAACAGGGAGGTGTGTTTCAGAGCAAGGAAGATGTGAAAAAAATATTTTTTATTGGGGAGGAAGAATATCAACAATTGGAGCCTTATATTCAAATTTCGGAAATAAAAAAAATGCAATCGAAACACAGTGGAAAGGTAACCAAGGAGGATTTTAAAATTGAAATGAATACGGCAGATACAATGGATTGGAAAGAATTACGGGGTATCGGAAGTGTATATGCCAAGCGTATTGTACAATATAGAGATGAATTGGGGGGATTTTATAAAAAAGAGCAATTGTTTGAGGTCTACGGTTTTTCACAAGCTTTGTACGATAGAGTTGCTTCTTCTTTATTGCTAGACATGGATCATATTCGAAAACTTAATATTAATCATGCCTCAGTTAACGATTTGAAACGCCATCCGTATTTGGATTATTATCAAGCAAAGGCAATTGTGAAATACAGAGAAAAAAATCATACGTTTGTAGAAGTAAATGATTTACGAAAAATCAGTTTAATAGATGATGAAACATTTGAAAAAGTAGCACCTTATTTGTCAGTTCGATAAATACGAGTATATTTGTAAACTAAAAAAAAATGTAATTGCTAGCTAATTGCTATTTAATCAATAGTGTAAAGGCATCTGGAATATAAAAAATAATATGTAAAATGAAATTTGAAGCAAAACAAATAGCTCAAATGTTGCAAGGGACAATTGAAGGAAATGAAAATGTTGCGGTACATAAACTTTGCAAAATAGAAGAAGGAGAAGAAGGTGGCCTGTCGTTTTTGGCAAATCCTAAATATACTCATTATATATATGAAACACAAGCATCTCTTATTATTGTAAGCAATGATTTTATTCTGGATCATCCTATTTCAGCTACATTGATTCGTGTAGAAAATCCATATATGGCATTTGCAACGCTATTGAATGCATATAATGAAATTCAACAAAATAAAGTTGGGATATCTGATTTGGCGTATATTCATCCTTCTGCGGAAATAGGTAAGAATTGTTATATCGGGGAATTTACTTATATCGGGGAAAATGTAAAGATAGCAAATGATACAAAAATATATCCTCAATCGTATGTTGGAGATAATTCCCAAATAGGTGAAAAAACAGTTCTTTTTATGGGAGTTAAGATATACTCTAACAATTTGATCGGAAACAATTGTACGTTACACGCAGGTGCAGTTGTAGGTGCTGACGGTTTTGGGTTTGCTCCTCAAGGAGGAGCCAATGGATATAGTAAAGTAGCTCAAATAGGAAATGTAATTATTGAAGACAATGTAGAAATAGGAGCGAATACATGTATTGACAGGGCTACTTTGGGATCCACGATTATTCGTAAAGGAGTTAAATTAGATAATCTTTGCCAAATAGCTCATAATGCAATTGTTGGAGAAAATACAGTGATGGCTGCACAAACGGGTTTGGCAGGCTCTTCTAAAATAGGAAATAATTGTGTGGTTGCCGGACAAGTAGGAATTGTAGGACACATCGAAATTGGAGATCAAGTTGTAATTGGAGCTCAATCGGGAGTTACACATAGTATAAAATCTAATTCTACTATATTAGGAACACCTGCACAAGAAGCTTCGAAAATGAAAAAAATATACGTATATGAACGTAAACTCGAACTGATGGAAAAGCGAATTTCGGAACTTGAAAAAACATTGAAAATAAAAGATTAAAGATGAAGAAAAATAAACAGCGGAAGAATTTAATATCTTCCGCTTTTTTAATGTTCTTTATTCTGAGTACCAGAAAAAATAAATTTGATTTGACGGATCACTTTCTCTTTCTGATATGCTAAAAGAATATGTAACATTTTTCTCAAATGTACTCTTTAATTTTTTTAATGGAATAACTTCTTATCATTACATAAGAAATTAATATCTATAATTTTGAATGATGATTTTTAAGCTGTGTTCTGAGTATTTTGGCAGGGAATTTATAGCTTGTTTATTTCATTTGTGAAATCTTTAATGATAACAGTTTGGTTTTCGTAAACTGCATAAAATTTATTATGCACCCATTCTCCTAAATTGATATAACGCGTATTTTCATTTAAAAGCATATCTAATAGTAAATGCCGATGACCGAAGATAAAGTAATCGTAATGTTTTTGTTTCAATTTTTCAATGCAATAGGTCGTAATATCTTCTTTTTCATGACCAAAATAGGTTTTATCCATTTCTCCATGAGAGAATCGACTTTGCCGAGAACAAAAGTTAGCTAATGAGATACCGATTCGCGGGTGTAAAAAAGCAAAAATACGTTGATTTATGCTGCAAGAAAAGCAATATTTTAATAGATTGTATTTCTTGTTATTTTTTCCGAGCCCATCGCCATGACCCACCATAAAAGTTTTTCCATCATAATCGAATTCTATAGGTTTGCTGTGCATTTGAACTCCAAGTTCTTGAGTAAAATAATCGAAAATCCACATGTCATGATTTCCAATAGAATAATGGATTTCGATTCCGGAATCGGTAAGCTCTGCTATTTTACCCAACACACGAATGTTTCCTTTGGGAACTACGTATTTGTAGGAAAACCAAAAATCAAAAATGTCACCTAATAAAAAAACCTTTTTTGCATCGTGTTTAATGTGGTCTAACCATGCTACAAACATATATTCGCGCTCACGTTCATTAGGAGGTATTCCTAAGTGAAGGTCGGATATAAAGTAAAGTTTCGTATTTTTCTGGGTCATTTTTATTCTTCCTCTGTTGCTTGCTGATTTCCAAAATTTATAGTTACTTCATTATCTTTATTTCCATATTTGAATCGCATGTGTTGAACGGTATTTCCAAAATTGAGTGTATGGGGGTTGTCAGGTATTTTGCTTTCCAATTCTTTGTAGATCAATTCATAAAAATCAAAATTTACATCAGGACGTATTAAAGGAATTGTATTAAATGTTTTGTACAATGCAATTAATGTTGATAATGACCCTCCATTCTTTTCAATGAATGCAGCTATAAAATCTTGTTGCTCATAATAAGCATCCAGGTAAATGCTATCTAACTGGATTTTTTGTTTTTTAATGTAATTTGTATCTTGGTTTTGAAGTATTTGGTCATAAGCTGCTTTTATGGAATCTAATCGTCGAATACCATACACGGTATAATCATTAAGTTGCCATAACAGTTGAGAATCAGGGGATCCGGTAATTTGATAGGTTTTTGATAAGTTATTATAGTCGCCGGTAATAGAAATTTTCTCTTGATAATTAGGTAATAACATAATAAAATCGTTGGGAGAAACGACTATATTATAAAAGCTTTGGTATGGCATTTTGTATGTAAATGAAAATTCACCATCTTTGTTTAATTGGACTGAATCGATGATAATAATTTCATTAGGTGTAACTTCCTGAATGGTTACATATTTTCCTTCTCCTCCTTTTAAAAATCCTTTGATTGTAAAAGAATCTTTATTGTTTTTGCATGATAGTATTACGAAACATATCATAACAATGTATAGAATTTTTTTCATTTTTATTTCTAATATTTTATTTATTTTCTTCATTTTTATTTGTAACGGCTTGTCGGCATAAAAGTTTATCTGCTATCACTAATGCTGCCATAGCTTCTACGATAGGTACTGTTCTGGGTACTTGGCATATATCATGGCGACCAAATAATTGTTGTAATTCGGTTTCTCCGTTTTGATTGGTTATTGGAATAGGCCTTGACAAAGAGGCAATGGGTTTAAAAGCCACTTTAAATAGAATATCTTGTCCATTGGAAATACCGCCTTGTATTCCTCCCGAATAATTAAACTGGGTTGAAAAGTCTTCGTTAAAGGCGTCTAAGCATTGGCTTCCGAGCATAGAGGCGGCTTTAAAGCCTTGTCCATATTCAAAACCTTTTGCAGAAGGAATACTCAGCACTGCTTTAGCAAGATCGGCATGTAATTTATCAAAGACCGGTTCTCCTAAACCGGGAGGGCATCCCATAATAACACATGTAATCACTCCTCCTGCGGTATCTTTGTTTTCTTTTACATATTTCAAATATATTTCCATTTGTTCTTCCATAACTCGATCGGGACATCGAAGAGGAGATGATTCTATGTTTGATAAATTCAATTGTCTATAGTCTTTTTCAAGAACACACGATCCTATTTGGGAGGTATATGCAATGATATGGATGTTATATTGATTCAATATTTGCTTTGCAATACTTCCTGCTACTATTCGTGCAACAGTTTCTCGTGCAGATGCTCGACCACCGCCTCTATAATCTCGAATACCATATTTTATTTGATAAGTATAATCTGCGTGCGACGGACGAAAGGCTTGTTTCAAGAGGTCATAATCGATACTACGAGTATTTGAATTTTCAATGATAAAAGCAATAGGTGTCCCTAGTGTTTTTTCTTCAAAAATACCTGAAAGGAAGTGAATTTTTTCTTCTTCAATGCGTGTAGTTTCAAAAAATCCGGAGGGTTTTCGACGCTGCAAATCATTATGAATAGCTTGCATGTCCAACTTTATGTTGGAGGGACATCCTTCTATAACACCTCCCACACAAGGCCCGTGAGATTCTCCAAAAGTGAGAACTCGAAATAATGTTCCCGTCAAATTTCCCGACATTTTTACGGTTTTATTTTATAAACATAAAGAAGTCCAAAAAATCTTGGACTTCTTATACTTGCATTATAACAAATTTGCTTTTAGTTTACAACCTCTAAAAGTTCTACTTCGAAAATTAATGCAGATCCCGGAGGAATTTGTCCGGCAGATTGGTTTCCATATCCTAGATTACTAGGGATATAAAAAATGAACTTAGATCCTTCGTCCATTAATTGTAGGCCTTCTACCCACCCCGGAATAAATCTACTGAGTTGATCTGTTATAGGCTCTCCTCTATCATAAGAACTGTCAAATTTTGTTCCGTCAATTAAAGTCCCTGTATAGTGGAATTTTACTTTATCATTGGCAGTAGGTTTTTTACCCTTGCCTTGCTTCACTATTTTGTATTGTAATCCGGATTTGGTTTCATACACAGATTTATTATTCCTGTTTTCGGTTAAGAACTTTTTCCCGATTTCAATATTTTTATCAGCTTCAGCCATTTGGTTTTTCTGTTGACGGTTTTGAAACTCATTCAACACTTTCATAATGTCTTCTTTTGTAAATGTATTTTTATTTTGCGAGTAATCCAAAATTCCTTTTACCAGCATGTTGTAATCAACATTAAGTTGTTTTACACTTTCTGCAATATCGGTTCCAATAGCGTAAGCTACAGAATCTTGAAAAGTTTTCAATTCTGTCTTCTCTTTTTGTGCATTAACAAAAAGAGGAAAAACAAATGCTCCTAAAAAAAATATTTTATTCATGACATTATTTATTTTAATGATTATAAAACACGCTTACAATTCTGTAAGGGTATTATTCATAAGTTTTTATTTCAGCAACCCCGTCAAGGATTTCTTTTCCGCACATGGCTAAAGCCAACATTTCATTTTCGCCTTTGTATACGGTTACGGGAGCAATCCATTGTACTTTTTCTTTTATTTGATCCATCCATGGTTTGCTATATGCGATACCTCCGGTTAATAAAATAGCATCTACATTTCCGCTTACAGCAGCAGCTAAACGACTAATTTCCAAACTAACTTGATAACAGAAAGCGTCCGAATAAAGTTTACATTTTTCATCACCGGCCAACGCTTTTGTTTCTACCTCATAAGCATCATTGGTTCCTAAGTATGCAACAAATCCACCTTCTGCGGTTATCATTTTAATGATTTGCTCTTTCGTATACTTTCCACTAAAACAAACTTCTATAAGCTTACTCGAGTTGATAGATCCGCAACGAGTCGGGGAGAAAGGTCCTAAACCACATAGTGCTCTATTTACTTCGATTACTTTGCCGTGGCTATGTAATCCAACGGAAACACCGCCTCCCATATGTGCAATAATCAAATTAAGATCTTCATATTTTTTGCCTTTTTCGCGACTATATAATTTTGCTGTCATTTTTTGATTTAAACAATGCCATATAACACCTTCGTATTCAGCATTTAAATCAAATACAGGATGGCCGGATATTTTTGCTACTTCAGGACGTTCGTCTACGATACCAGGATCTGCAATATAAGCTTCTTTTAATCCAACCTCTTGAGCAATGCTATCTGCAATTAAAGAACCCAAATTGCAAGCATGCTTTCCTTGAATACCTGCGCGACATTCTTTTTTTAATTGCTCAGTAACTCTATAAATTCCAGATTCACAAGGCTTTACTAATCCTCCACGACCTACTACAATAGCAATGTCGTTAAGATTTATATTGTGCTTTTTAAGCATATCTAAAATCGTATTTTTACGATAATCAAATTGATCCGTAATTTCTGCAAACTGTTGTATTTCTTCAATAGGGTGTTTGATGTTTTCTGTAAAAATTTCGTTTTCTCCTTCATAAACAGAAGCTTTTGTAGAAGTAGCTCCTGGATTTATCACCAACGTGAATTGTTGTTTTGTACTCAACTGGTTGCGCCGGACGATCCGCGAAGCGGACATCAACTAAATCCTCGCACACTATTGGTA
>CAYYUE010000003.1:0-36766 GCA_964474745.1 uncultured Bacteroidaceae bacterium
ATATGAAGAAATTACTAGTGATTTTCATTGGAATTTATGCTACTTTTCCAACACTTAATTATGGGCAACAACTTATTAAATTGAATGAATTTAAAATAGGAATCTTTGGAGCTACGTCTTGTAGAACGAATACTGTAAATGGATGTGAAGTACCATTTGAAACTCCTTTATATAACGGTTATAAGACAAGTGTTTTGAATATTTTATCTGAAGATGGATTTAATATTTATCAGACTTATGCTCCTAATGAATGGACTTCTGAAAATTATCTAAAAGGATATTTGAAATTATCACAAGCAAACAACCTTAAAGTTGAATTGGGTGCGGGTCAATATTATAAACCTTCTGTCGATGCAAATGGAGATTATCTAGGATATGGAACAAATACTTATGACAACTGTGGAAATTCAATAGGAGTTTGTCAAAATCCATATTCTCAAAATTACTTTCGGGCACATATAAATAATTTTATCAATAATATTTTTAAAGTTGCTCCATATAAAGATATTATTTGGGGATACCATATCTGTGAAGAGGCCTCATATTATCACGAACATCATTTTATTAGTAATTGTCGAGGAAACATTTGGAAAGATTCTAGCTTCTTTAAGTTTGTCGAAATTCCCCCAACGAATGTCAATAGCGCAATTTCTTATTTCAAAAATTCGCTTTCTTCTGCAGGAATTACTAATCATAAAATGGTTGTGATGGAAGCTAATCATCAAAAAAGTATTTGTGCATCTACAAATGATGGAGAAGGTGTATTCAATCCGCAACAATATCTTCAATTGTTAAATAAAAGTGATAATAGAGATGTTTTCTTTGAAGGGTCATATACTCAGTTTCCTGTAAACGACTGGATAAATCAAAATTATTCTAATATTGCTAATTCAGGACCTAATAATAATCGACATTACTTGGGTTCATTTAAATCGATTGAATATGCTAAAAATTTTGCGCATGAAGTTCATAAAGTAATTAATATAGAAGGTACTACAGGAGGATTGAATTATTTAACTCATTTTCATTCTAACTTAAATATTCCAAATGCAAATTGGCTTTGGTTTCAAGCATATAATGCTATAATTCATGGTGCAAAAGGTATATGGTTTTGGGCTTTGGATTATTCTTGGAATTTGGATGAAATTAATTACTGGGGTAAAGGGAGTATGCAAAACAGATATGATCGGAATTATTTTCCAACAAGTTATCAAAACTATATTGGCTATTTAGCAAAAGAATTAAGATATTTAATAGATAAAAACATCCTAAGTACAGATCCAAATACAATAATAGCAACGAAAACCGATTATGCCGATCCTAATTGTATTGTCCCTACAGCAGCATCCTACATTCCGAGTAGTTTGCCTTCTGAAAAAAGAACTGAAAA
This sequence comes from uncultured Bacteroidaceae bacterium, assembly GCA_964474745.1. Taxonomy (GTDB): domain Bacteria; phylum Bacteroidota; class Bacteroidia; order Bacteroidales; family P3; genus HGM05376. The sequence goes on from CAYYUE010000003.1 coordinate 1,391, forward strand.
TTACGGTTTGCGTTACACCATTAGAAGCAATGGAGCAGAAACATACATGATCATTACAAATCCTTTAAATATTGCTCTTTCTGTTACATTAAACTTCTCAAATTCTTCTAATCAACAAATTCAAAATTCAACAGGTGTAAATGTTCTATTTGAAAATATTCAATATTCTACAACAAGCACTAGTTATAAGGTAAATAGGAATTCAAATATAAACTTGTTAAATGGTACTGTTGCTACTTATTATTATGTTGGTTACGCTTCCAATAAACAATTAACATTGTCATTTGGGCCAATGGATGTAAAGGTTCTAAAATTTGTTTCTAAAGTACCTGACTATAATAATGGGTGGAATATTGCTTGGTCAAATTTTGGAAATGGTAATATCAATGGTCATCATGTAAAAGATGGCGATTTATTTTATATAGGTGATTTTGATGGAGATGGTACAGAGGAATTACTGTGTGTGGAAAACGCTTCCGGTGTTTCAAATGATTGGATAACTGTTTTAAAATATGTAAACGATGATTGGCAATGGCATTGGAGTAATTATGGATCCTCATCAGCAGGCAATGGCATATATCCGTATCGTTACAATTTTATTATAGGAGACTATGATGGAGATGGAAAGGATGAATTATTAGGAAATAATATAAATGGGTGGACAACTTTATTTAAATTTAATAACGGAAATTGGCAATGGATTTGGACTGATAATGGGAGTGCTTCTCATCCCATTAGGATTTACAAAGACAAATTTTATGTAGGAGATTTTAATGGAGATGGAAAAGATGAATTGTTGGGATGTGATTTACCTAATGGATGGACTACAGAGTTTAAATGGAATGGAAGTAATTTTATTCAGGGATGGTCAGATAATGGAAGTAATCATGCTATAAAACCCTATAGATCTAATATGATTTGCGGTGATTTTGATGGAGATGGTAAAACAGAATTGTTAGGATTTAGCATTTGGTCTACCCTTTTTCACTTTGATAATGGGAATTGGCAATGGGGTTGGAGTACATATGGTGCGAATAATATTAATGGATGGTTATATCCCCCTTTGTCCACAGATAGAATTTTATCTGGAAATTTAGATTCAGATAATAAAGACGAATTATTCTTTTTGCAAAGACATGCTAATGCTGCTTGGGCAGTAACTATGGATTTAAAGAATGATCAAAGTAATTGGAATTGGAATTGGTCTGCAAATAATGAATATGGTGTTCCCTTTATTGATGATTGGCCATTGGCTCAAAATGGAGGAAGTAATACACAATATTATTTAATTAAGGCAAAAGCAAATGAACCAAAATATTTACTTGCCATGCGTAAATTTTGTGCTAATTATTTAGTTAATATGTACAAAAAAAATAGTAATGCTAATTATAAAGTATCAAATGTAAATACGGTAGAGACGCCAGCTCTTTTTGTAAATAAAAATAATATTCATATTTTCCCAAATCCGTCGGAAGGGAAAATACAAATACAATCAACAAAATTGGATATTATATCTATTGACGTTTTCGAACCGAAAGGTCGAATTATTTTCAATAAAAAATATGATTCACAACAGACGGTAGAGATAGACCTTTCGATGCATCCCACAGGGGTTTATTTTGTAAAATTGATGGATGCACAAGGCTCAGTTTCTATGCATAAAATAATTTTAATTAAATAAATAGAGTGATGGAGAAAAAAATTAAATCGGCATATCAATTTTTGTCGCCGAAATTTCAAAGCATTCATTTAGACTATAAAGTAGCTCCAAAACCGAGATATGGACATGGCAATACGGCGCATCCTCTTTTGTTGGATTTGATAAATAAGAATAGATTTGAATACAAACATTTGTTGCAATCATTTTTAAATTATAGTGAAAGTATTCATAATATTAAAGATGCGAATCAGGAAACAGATGAGAATAACCCTTCATGGAATAATGGTTTTCTTCCCGGGCTTGATATTATTGGAATCTATGGGATGATGGCAATTTATAAACCTGCAACCTATATTGAAATCGGGTCTGGAAATTCAACAAAAGTAGCTCGAAAGTCCTGCATAGAAAATAAATTGCATACTGAAATTGTTTCGATTGATCCTTTTCCCAGAGCCAATATAGACCATTTAGCAGATAAAGTGATCCGAATGCCTTTTGAAGACTTGTCTGATAATAAATTCATTGTTGAATCACTCCATGAAAATGATATATTATTTATTGATAATTCCCACCGGGTTTTTCCCAATTCAGATGCCATGATTTGTTTTTTGGAACTTCTTCCGTTTTTAAAAAAAGGGGTTATTGTGCATATTCATGATATCTATCTCCCTTACGATTATCCTCAGTTTATGTGTGATAGATTTTATAACGAGCAATATATGCTTGCCGCATTTATTCTCGCAAACCCGGAAAAATTCAAACCTATTTTACCAAATTATTTTATAAGTGAAGATTCTGAATTGGCAGAAGTGATTTCGCCTATATGGAATCATCCCAACATGTCTAATGTTGAAAGACACGGAGGTTCGTTTTGGTTGCAAATATGTTGAACAATCCGTACAGAAAATATATGATCCCAATAGGAGAATACTTATAGAAGGATAAGGAGGCCCTGCACATTGCAATAGATTTGCAAACTCAAGATGGCAGGTGAAATTTCACGGAACGCTTGGTCGCTTTTGCATCTATATGAAAAACACTTAATAATCTATGCGAAAGGTAAATCTTTTATGACTTTTAGATGGCTTTTAATGAACAATAGTGTTTAAAATCACATGTATAAGGAGAATCGCATTGTTCACCCATTGGAATGTCCGGTTCAAAACCCTGTATAATTTCTCTGAATTCTTCCAGCTTCGATACCACAACAGGCTGTTGCCGTTCTACAAAATCAGTCATATCAGTGATTACAAAGTCGGATTCATTTTTCCGAGTAACCAAGTTGAACGAACCGATCGTATGCAATTTGGATTTGCATGCATAGTATTGTATCGATACATCCCATCGAATGGCGTCATTCAACTGTTCGGAATGCTTTACTTCGTATATATCGAACGAGCCGTCGGGGTTCTTTCTCAGCACATCCGTAAGTACCAATACATCGGTATAGAGAATTCCTGCTTCAAAAACCACACGTTCTTCGGGTTGGGCCAAAATAGCTTCCGTTTGATAGATATACGATTCTGAGATATGTGGATGTATCTCCTTCATATTTATAGCTTGTGGAAATTGTTGTTTAAAAGCAAGCTCAAACGCATATCCTTTACGAAAACGGTTACGAGTTGCCGCATCCGGAGGAGTACGAAACTCAGAACAAAACTTATCCAGATAGATACGTTTTTTGCATTGCATTCCTCGAACAAAGTCTGTTTTGGAAAAAAGATATGGTTTCGATCGAATATGTTTTGCCATAAAAGTCAATTTATACAATTGGGAACAAAATAAATACTGCTACATCCCACAATGCGTGCGATACCATTACCGTAAGTAGGTTTTGATTATAACGATACAACAATGCCCAAAACAGTCCGCATACCAGAGCTGCCATAATCAACATAAAATTCAATGAACTTATATGCACAAAAGCATAAACAACGGTAGCTATAAGTATAGATACAATTCCCGAATACTTCTCGGAAAGTCGTTGTTGTACGTATCCTCGCCAAAAAATTTCTTCAGCAGGACCAATTAGGCAAACCAATAGTATGCCCACAATCCAGTAATTAAACCCCGTTTTCATTCCGTAAATAGTATCAATTTGTCCTTCGGCAAAAGGGAAAAGTAAAGTTGAAAAAAAATTGCCCAACCAAAACACGCCCCATAGTACAGCTGCCGAGACAACTCCTAGAATTAGGTCTTTTATCGACCAGCGAAAATGGCGTTTCAATTCAGATCCGTAAAATACAATCGAAAGAAAGGTCAGCACAGCCCCTGAAACAGACATCACCATCCAAAAATGGATGTAATTTTTTGTCCATGGAGAAAACATAACGAACCATAAACAAAAAGCGATAAATATGGAAATCAACAGTTTTTTCATGCGATACAAGGAGCAATAAAGGTAGAAACAGCAAGCAGTAGCGAAAAAATAAGTACCAGCTGAGCTGTTTGACCGTCGAGGTTTTGAATATCCATAGGCTGTTTGCATGCTAACATGGATTTTATATTTTTGATAGCCATAGGGAGAGAAACAAATACACTGAAAGCAAGCCAGGGTAATAAACCCGTTATTATCAATAAAAGGATCATGATATAAGCGCTTGAAAGCAATATGACATGATATCGTTGAGAATTTCGAAACCCCAGTACGGAAGCCTGAGTAACGATATTGGCCTGAGTATCGTTTACGATATCTCTTGCATTGTTGGCATGAAGAATAGCCGTGACCAACAATCCCGTGGGTGTCGATATCAACAAAATAGTATAGTCCAACGTTTTTGTGAGCATAAACTCTGTCCCCAGAGCAATTAAAAGGCCAAATATCACAAAAATAGTCAAATCTCCCAATGCATTGTATTTAAGTTTATAATAAAAAAATGTCAATAGGGCTCCCAATAAACCTATTATCAATAGCGCAACACCTGAATATAATACCGACACCAACCCTATAAACGTTCCCGCAACGAAACACACGCATCCATACCATAAAATAGTTTTAGGTTTGAAAATTCCATTAATAATCATCATGTTTGTATTTCCAATATTGTTGAAAGAATCCACGCCATGCCGGTAATCGAAAAAATCGCTGATCAAATTTCCTGCGGCATGAAATAACACTACCCCTACAATCGCCAACAGTCCCATTCCCAAATGTATTGCAGAAATGTCATTATGGTGGTGAAAAAAAGTATATGAAATCGCTATCAGTACAGGCATTGTAGAAGCAGGGAATGACCAAGGGCGGGTCGCCAGAATCCATTTTTTTAAGGGTGCCATCTTTTTTGTATTTAATTTTGTGATCTTTATTGTAAATTTATACAGTTGCTTTTTTGCAAAGGTACTCTTTTTTTGTGAAAAAACACTGGGGAGCCACTTCTGTTTATCGGTACATCAAGAACCTGTCATACCCTATTGAAAGTACTGATATGCATGCTGTATAAATCCATATTGAAAATACAAAGAATAAAATGATTAAATGCTTTATTTCAGATATATATTATTCATAGGATAGTGTATAAAGCTATTCAACAAAGCTCTCTTTGCTTTCCATACGCGGGATCCTTGATTTTAAACCGTTTTAATCATGAGGAACCTCTTTTTAGAACTCGAAAATAATTCGTACATTTGCATTTCTTAAAGTCCCTTTTTACACGATGAATGCACCTAAAAACATATCTATAAGCGATTATAACTATTCTTTGCCGAATGAGCGCATTGCCAAATTTCCATTACCCAATCGTGACGAATCTAAATTGCTTGTGTATCAAAAAGGAATATTTTCCGAATCTGTTTTTTCGAAACTTCCCACATTTTTAGAACAAGGAACTTTATTGGTATTTAACAATACTAAAGTAATTCATGCGCGGTTGTTTTTTCAAAAAGAAACCGGATCCCTAATCGAAATATTTTGTTTGGAACCTTTCAAAACACCTATTTCTGTAACTTTTGAACAACGATGCAAGAGTACGTGGATCTGCTTTATCGGAAACAATAAAAAATGGAAAGAAGGAAAATTGTTTCGAGAGGTTTGTATTGATAACAAAACGGTTACAGTGTCCGTGTGCCGTCGCGAAGCCTGTCAAAACGCATGGATTGTAGAATTTGAATGGGATAATTCCGAATGTACGTTTGCACATATTATGGAACAATTTGGAGTAATTCCTTTGCCTCCGTATTTGCAGCGCGATGCGGTAGCAAGCGACGAAGAACGTTATCAAACCGTATATGCCGAACATCAAGGCTCCGTAGCCGCACCTACGGCGGGATTGCATTTTACCGATCGCGTATTTTCAGCGTTGAAAGAAAAACATATCGATACCGAATTCGTTACGTTGCATGTAGGAGCAGGAACCTTCAAACCCGTTTCAGCCCAAGTTATTGGTGATCATGAAATGCATGTGGAAAAAATACAAGTGTCGTTCGAAAACGTCGAAACGTTGCTTTCTCATATCGGCAGACCGATCATCCCTGTAGGAACAACCTCCGTACGAACCTTAGAATCACTGTATTGGTTCGGCGTTAAGCTTCATTATGATACATCTGTTTCAGAAATGTGTATCAAGCAATGGGAACCTTATGAATTGTCGGAAAGAGGAAATGTTTCCGTTCAGCAAGCTTTTCATAATGTATTGCGATTTATGGAAACGAATCAGTTGTCATTATTGGAAGGAGATACGCAATTGATAATTGCTCCAGGATATAAATACCATGTTATCAGTGGAATTATTACAAATTTCCACCAACCTCAAAGTACGTTGTTATTATTAGTTTCCGCTTTAATTGGAGAAACATGGAAAGAAGGGTATCAATACGCTCTCGATCATCATTTTCGTTTTTTGAGTTATGGAGACAGCTGTTTGTTTATACCTGAAAAAATATAAAGGCGATTTCAAAGAGGTTATAAGGTATATTTTATGATATGACCATATTTATATTTCTTATTCTTGGTGGAGTTTATACAAGCTTTGTTCTATGTTATACATAGAATTTTATGACAGAAATATAGAAATTAAAAAATGAATTTGAATAGTATTATAATAATAAAAAAGTCAAACGCTTATAATTCTTAGCGTTTTTGGCGACAAATTTGTCGGAATTTTATTATTTTTGTTTTTGTTAGTTATATGGTTTTTCGATACAAGTATCATCATCATAATAATTTATGTGATTTCTATTACTGTTCCTGTCGAGGAATTTAGTATAATTAACGCCAAAAGAATGAGATCTCAACAAAAATAGATAACATTATGAAATACAATCGTGTTTTGCTAAAACTCAGTGGAGAATCGTTAATGGGAGAACAGAGTTACGGTATTTCTCCCGATATGCTTGCTCAATACGCTTTTGATATCAAGGCTGTTGTAGAAAAAAATGTACAAGTGGCTATTGTTATTGGAGGAGGGAATATTTTTCGCGGATTGAGTGGTGCGGCTAAAGGTATGGATCGCGTGCAGGGTGATTATATGGGGATGTTGGCTACATTAATCAATAGCATGGCACTGCAAACTGAATTGGAAAAACAGGGATTGAGAACAGAATTGCTTTCGGGGTTGGCTATTGAACCTATTTGTAAAGAAATGAGCCGAAAAAGAGCTATTGAAGCCATGGAAATGGGAAAAGTCGTTGTGATAGGAGGGGGGAGTGGAAATCCGTTTTTTACCACGGATACTGCATCTGCATTACGAGCCGTAGAAATTCAAGCTGATGTGATTTTAAAAGGAACTCGTGTAGATGGGGTATATACCGCCGATCCGGAAAGAAATCCCAATGCTGCCAAATACACCTCCTTAACTTTTCAAGAGGCGCTTTCTAAAAAACTTAAAATCATGGATTTAACCGCATTTGCATTATGCGAAGAAAACAACTTACCCATCTATGTGTTCGATATGAATACTACAGGGAACTTGCTTAAGGTGGTAGCCGGAGAATCTATTGGAACCGAAATTAAATAATTTCACGTCATTAATGTATTTTATAAATATTAAAACGTAATCATATGGATGATTTATCAAAAGCATGTTTGGATGAAGCAAAAAACAACATGCAAAGTGCTGTAAAACACACCGAAGGTGAATTAACGAAAGTTCGGGCAGGCAAAGCCAATCCGGCCATGTTGGAAGGGATTAAAGTGGATTATTATGGAACCCCTACCTTAGTGAGTCAGGTGGCAAATATTAGTACTCCCGATCCCCGTACCATCACAATTCAACCGTGGGAAAAAAATATGCTGGGACCTATCGGGAAAGCAATTCAAGCTGCTAATTTAGGATTCAATCCCCAACATGAGGGTGATATTCTTCGTATCATCATTCCTCCTTTGACCGAAGACCGCCGCAAAGAACTTGTAAAAGCCGCTAAAGCCGAAGGTGAAAATGGGAAAGTAAATGTACGTAACGCCCGTCGTAATGTCATGGACAAAGTAAAAAAATTAAAAGACAAAGGTATTCCTGAAGATGAAGTAAAACAAGTGGAAAAAGAACTTCAGGAGGTGACGGACAAATATGTTGCCGAAATTGATAAAATACTTGATAATAAACAAAAAGAGATTATGTCGGTATAGTAATTAATCTTTTTTGCAATTGAAAAAGCGGTTTTGGAAAATCTCCAAAACCGCTTTTTCATATTTTTGAAAAAATAAAATATTCATTTTATAATGCTTCTACCAAAACTACTCTGTCGAAATATAAGTCGGCATTTCCATAATAATAGATTCTAAATTCCAGATAATCATATCTCTTTTTAGTTTCAAAGCGAAGTTTAACACAGATATTGCTGTCCGAAATAAAATCTTTTTTGGAGATATTTTGTTCTACGTGAATTTTGGTTCCCCAATCACTTGCAACATCGAGTCGGGCAATTGTATTCAAATTTTCAAAGCGAGTAGCCTTCACATAAAAATAAGCTGTATACTTCCCGATCCCAAGGAAGGAATAAGGGCCATAAAGCACGTATTTATCTTTACATTCTGTACAATCCTTAGAAATCAATAATGTATATGCAGAAGGTATACTATCTTTGATTTCGTGTTCTGAATTATGGTTTAATTCCTGTAAAGAAAAAGTTCTGGAAAACCTTATTTTATGATACTTACATAGTATATGTTCTCCTAGTGTAAAGCTGTCTCCTTCTCTCAACAATGCGTACCCGAATTGGAATAATGTATCCGGAAATGAATCCATCCACATATCTCGAGCTATATAAATGTTTTTTTTGTTGAAAACGGAATCCACTAAATCTTTATTTTTGATTTCGCATGCATCGTGAGGTGTTGCGGTAATAAGTTCAGGTGCGCTACAGGAGATTTTATAAGCATGCCAATAACCTGCAATCAGCCCGATCTCCCCCAGTTGTTTTATTTCACCGACGCGTTCCACTGTCGGTCTCCATGTTTTAGGACTTACATATCTCAGGGTAATTGGAGTACTTATGGATCCTATGATGCACAATGCCAGAATCAATATTTTCACTATATTCCGGCTTCGTTCTTTTTCCATATGATCGATGGCGATTAGGATAGTCATTGCTATCGATATGTAGGTTGCTACAAAATACCATCGCCCCATTTCATTAGCCAGAACCCAGGAAGAGACTAAAAATACACAAAGAATTCCGAGTGTATCCAGTAAGAAAAACGAGAACCATTTGTTCGATAGAAGCCGGATAAACAATTTCTTTTTTATTACGACATAAATAAAAATTGGAATAATCAACAATGCTAAATAAGCATAAAGACTGACGATGTATTCTCCTGTGTGAAACGTAAAAACATCGGAAAACGCTTTTTTCAGAATTTGCAACCCATTTTCAATATCGGAAAAACTGTTAATGGATACATAATTATCTTTCCCTCCGGAAGCGGAAGATTTAGCATATCTTATGAAAAAGTAACATAGAAGAACTCCTAAGACAAGATAAAATATCTTTGTTTTGTCGATGATCCGGTTCTTATTTTTTATGCAATGGTATATCAACAGAATAAATAACAGTATAGAAATAGATACGAGTGCCAAATCGGATACCCATACGGAAACGACCCAAATAAGCATAATAGAGAGCAACAGCAGGTGTTTTAATGGTTTTTTCAGAGTCTTATGATCCAATTGGGTTATCAGCAGTATAGAAAATCCGATTAAACTATATTCCACACCGATAGGAAATCGTAACACATCAATAAATCGTTGAAAAGGAAGAAACCAAACCAATGTAAACACTATTTTACAGTATTTCGATTTCAAAATGCTGGTAAATCCCCAATAACCCAGTAATAAGATAAGGTAATTCGACAGTGATACGGCTACTACGGGCGAACAACAAAACCATTTTATAAAAAGCTGGCTGATTAGAGGTATCAACGTCCCTCCTCGGTCTTGCCCCCAGCAGTACAAATGGTTAGGAAAATCATAATCATACGCCATGAGTATGTTTAATGCATCGTCCGAATTTAAAAGAGGATAATATCTCGAAGAATATAGAAAAAAAGAAAATAATATAATTCCTATCAGCAGTAGATAATATACAATCTGTTTATAATTTACACGCATATCCACCTTGAATAAGATTGTTACATAGTAAAAGTATATAAATATAAACGTGATCCTTTTTAAAGGGATCCCATTTTGGATCATTCATTTAAATTACAGAATGATATTTTGTGATTTTTTGCAAAGGTACGTGTTTATTTTATATTACAAAACGTTGATATAATTTTAAGAACAGGTCGCTTTAATTCGTATGAAACACACGATATCCATATGAATTTTCTAAAAATAGATTCTATAAAAGAGAGGCGCAATTTTATATGATGCAATAGTGGAGCAATCTAATTATTTTTCCGAATGCTTAGCCGTTATCAGCGATAATATTATGTAAAATAAAATAATTATCGGAATAGCAAAAACGCCTATCCATAAGAGTAGTATGATATCGGAGATAAGAAAGATATAACGTACTCGATTGTTTTTCCATGCGAAATTTTTAAACTTCAAGGCAAATAGAGGTATTTCCGCAACCAATGCAATAGATAGCAGAAGAGTAAGTCCTATTATAAAGTAAGGATTTTCAAAAAAAGAACCGGCGGTTATATTTTCATTCCAGAGAGGAAACAACATAAGTTTTGATGACGATGCCGCCGATATTATTATTCCATATGCTCCCCAGAACAGGGCATTGGCGGGAGTCGGCAATCCGATAAAAGAAGAGGTTTGTCGTTCATCGAGATTAAATTTTGCCAATCGGTATGCTGAAAAAGCCGGAATAAGTAATGCTCCGAACTTCATCCATTCCGGATACTCTCCAACAGATGTTTGTTCGAGAATCGAAAACACAATAAAACCCGGTGCAACCCCAAAGGTAACAACATCCGCCAGAGAGTCCAATTCTTTTCCCATGGGGGATTGTACATGTAACAATCGTGCAACCATTCCGTCGAAAAAGTCGAAGAATGCTCCCGCAAAAATAAATAATGCCGCAAAACAAAGGTTTCCCTGCGATGCTTGCCATACTGCAAGTGTTCCGCAAACCAGATTAGATAATGTAATGATGTTGGGTATTTGTTTTTTCATTTTACAATCCAAAATTAAAAAAGAATCTAAAATAGGTTTTCGGAAACCTATTTTAGATTCTTGAATTATGAGTAGATTCATTCATTTTTATTCGTATACTCTTACGACATCTTTGAATTCGGAAGTATTCCAATACTTACGAAATTCTATGTCGATAATAGCTTTTGCTTTGTATGAGGGTTCTTCATCACAAGCAAATTTAAGATTGTCAATCGTACCTTTCATATCGTCTAAGCGGGCATAACAAACGGCTCTTAAATAAGCTACTTGAGGCGTTTGTTCCAAACAACAGTCTAATGTACGGATAGCTCCGCCGGTATTTTCGGTCATTAACTGAGCAAAAGCCAAGTTGTAAGTACATTGTTTTGTTTTGAGTAAATCCAATGCTTTTTCATAATCTCCGCGTTTCAAATATAAAATAGGAAGATTGTCTTCGGCTTCGCGGCTTCCATATTTGATTGCTTCGCTAAAATAGTATTCCGATAAGGTATAATCGTGATTTGCCAATGCTAATAAACCTAAATTGTTTAATACTTCGGAATTATTCGGTTCCATTTGTTTTGCTACATTCAAAAAGCGTTCAGCTTCGCTGAAATTTTCCATGTGGAAAGCAACAGCTCCTGCATTATTCCATGCCGACCATTGTTTACTGTGGTTTTCCGTAGCCCATTTATACAATTTAAACTTGGAAGGGTAGCTGTAGTTGATATAGGCGGCATACATCAATTCTTCGAAAGTGAGATCGTTAGGATAAAGAGTGGCTACTTTGGCCAATTCTTGATCTGTTTTACGCGCCAAGGGGTAGTATAAGGCTATTTGGCATCGACGTAAGTCAGGCAAAATATCCCGTTCCAATTGTGGGAAAATCAAGATCATGTTCCGAAGCATTTGTTCTCGTTTTATCACATTGGGTTGTGTTTCTACTACGTTGATGATGGCATTTCTATCGGCAATGGTAGAATTTTCGATCATGGTAACAAAATGTGTCCAGTCTTCACCCGCTGCGGTAGAGGTTATAACGACTTCTTTAAGAAGTTTGTGTTTGTAGTATGGGAAATCGGTGGCTTTTATATTTGCACGTTCTGCCATTACTCTAATGACATCGTCTAACATTTGGTTTACTAGCTTAATACCGCTTTCAGCTCTTTTTTTGGATAGATTCACATTGGCAGTTTCTTCTCCTTCAGGGGAGGACCAGCCGGTGACGTTAATTTGTTTTGGCATTCCATCCCGTAGAATGACATTCTTTAAATCGTCAAAGTTTACCTTCGCATTAAATTTTTTATTTACTCCGAAATTCCAGTTGGGGATAGCTTCTCCTACAGGGAAATACATATCTGCGGTTTCCGTAACTCCTTTTGTTTTGTCATAATTAGTAGGGGCAATACCGATAGTTCCGATAATAGATACCAATGCGGAGGTATTGTTTATCCCATCTGCAATAATAACCGTATCGAATACCACGGCTTTGAATTTTTGAGTGACTTCTTCAGAGAATTTCGATTCGTCGTCAGTGATTGAATTTTTATATGCAATGGGAGTAACTGTTATTTTTGCCGTTTCCATACCGGGTTTAAAATCCACTTCATCCGAATATGTAAAACGACCACCGTTTTCGTAATTAATTGTAATTCCTTCGCCTTCAACGTTCTCTCCTTTTAAGGTAATGGGAGTGAGCTGCAAATTGCCGCCTTGCCATCTCAATACCGGTTGTAAAAACAAAGCAGCATTTTTATTGAAATATTTTGCAGGAACCGATCCCGCAAACTTAATCACAACTTTTCCATCCATAGTTTCTACAGGGTTGGGAGTAGGCTGGTAGTGCATTTTTTTACTTTCCTTTGCCATTTTTGAAAGCCCGCTACATCCTGCTACGAACAAAGGAATTATCATCAATAAAAATATGGTCTTTTTCATATTATATTTATTTTACTTTTATACGATAAAAATCAAAGCATTTCCTTCATTCAAAAAACATTCCTCTTTTGTTTTTTGGGAGTAAATACATTTCTCTTTTTACAAAAAAATAAAAAGATTCATTTTCTATAAAACCAACATTCCGGGAATATAATTTGTTTTTTAAATCAACATGTTACAATCTTTATAATTGACTTAATATTCTCCAAAACATTGTATTTTACCAATGTGCAAATGTACATATAAATTTTGAATTTCTTTAGGAATGAACGAAAAAAGAAGATTTTTAATACAATTTATTGATTCTATCCGAACTACACGAGTTTTAAAATAAAACATACAAAAAAGTATTTTACAAAATATATTATAACCCTAACATGGTTTTATCGGGTAATCCTTTGTGGAAGACAAAACGCTTCTTTTCTTCTTCCAACGATAAACAGACATGTTTTATTCCATTGGTAATAAATAAATAAGGAACGTGCAATGCCATGTTGTATCGACTTATTTGGTCGAACGTATGTTGTGAAATTGCTACACCGGGTTGCTTACACTCCACTAAAAGGACCGGATGTAAACTTTTGTTGTACACAATCAAATCAAAACGTTTTTGTAACCCATTTAGAATAAGACTTCCTTCCACATGCATCAATTCTAACGGATATTCTTTATAGGTATGTAAATAATGAATTACATGTTGTCGTACCCATTCCTCCGGAGTAAGAGCCACATATTTTTTCCGAATGCAATCAAAGATCTCATACTTATCTTTTATTTGATGTATCGAAAATGAGAACGGTGGAAAATTAAGCTTTGAAAACATTGTATTCATGAAAGGTATAAATTAAATATCCGATTACACAATTAAGAGTCCCTATCCTCATGGAATCAATAAAGTATCGTTTTGCAGGGTGTAACATTTGCAACTGCAAAAATACATATTTTTGATTATTTCCCATAATCGTAAAAATCGGTTTTGAATATGGATGTATAAGATTCCGAAATTCCAAATCTTTTATACCCTGTTATATAACCTTATACAGCAGGGAAACAATCGAGCATCTTACAATAGGGGACATCCCTATTTTTATATATAGCTCTACGCCCGAGAGCTTCTCTCGATAAAGCCTTCAACGATCCGCTAAATAACCATTCTATTTGATAAGGATATTTTATGTATCCTTTGACTTTTGGTCCTTTTGCCGTGATGTCATTGCAGTATATCATAGCATTGCCGCTTCAATGCCCTTGACAGAACAGGAAAAACATCACCGATAAAATGGATATTGTAATTTTTAATAAGTTACGGGCTCTTGTTGTCCTTTTTTACTTATGGAAAATAGGTATAAGAGGTCCTCTTATACCTATCATAAAAAGGGGTTATAAGCTCATAAATGCTTTATATATAACGAATCGAATAGCTTCGGTATAGGATTCTTCTTTAACACAGGTACTACAATCTTTTCAATTGTTGTATACATTTTTTTACAATTGAACGACCCTCTCCACTACGATTCACTTTACAGGGATGTTTTTAGAGTTATGACATAAACGGTACGATTTGGGACAGTATCCAGCATCAAACCGTATGGATTCAATATAAGATTGATATTCTTTTTTGTATATTCGGGCCCCAATAAATTATAATCAAAATAGACGGGATACAATTCATTTACATCAAAATCGAGTACTACTGGAATCTGACATTGGCTCCTTATTTGATATTCCAACTCTTTTAGATTAGACTCCCCGTTTTTCTCGGATTTTTCCGACAGTTTATCGAAATCCTGTATTCTAAGTGTATATGCCTTTGTGAAGGTAGTATCCATAACAAGGCGGGTATGTGCTTTCAAACTATCCAAAACAGATACATAGCCAATATGTTCCTTCGGTATGAATGACATTTGGTATTGAGGTACAATCTTATTGTTATCAAGATTGAGGTACATATATTTTTCATCGCTAAAAAGAGGATTGTTTTCGTTGTTGTGATCTATAAAATAACTGGCAATATCGGTAATCGATCCTTTTACTGTAAGCGTATCCCCTTGCTTTTTTACATTATAACGAGGGGCTTGAAATACCGATAAAGGGTCTAATGAAAGTGTAAAAGCAGAAGAATCTATTGTTGTTTTGGGAGTGGGATTAAGGCATAAGAAAAATACAAACATGGCAATACAATTATTAAAAATGTGCAATGCCATAGCATACAGGATATGAAAACGCAACGCTACATAACACAAAAGAAATGATAACCCAAAAATTTGTATAAACATAAACATTCCTTGCTGCGAGAAAGAAGAGAAATTGTAAAAGTGCAGTAAGGTAAATAGTACGGATGTTGCAAATGTCCATAACCAAATTTGCGTTGTTCTTTTTTTCGCAAAAAGAAAAATACATAATAGAACAACACCCGATAGTATACTGAGAAGAATATTCCTTGAACAAGCGAAGAGGATAATAGGAATCCAAATAATAGACAGTATGAACGCACGGTTCACCTGAAGGGTCCATAAGCGAAAAAGTATTTCTTCTACTATGGGGATTATAATACATCCTAAAATAAGATATACAACGGGTGAGATAAAATAGATCACATGTATATAATTTACGGTTTGTTCTTTTTCAACTTCATAAGAGTTGAAAAAGAATGAAAGAAGCAAACCTGTAATATAGGCAATACAGCCCAGCCATAAAAAAAATGTTGGAGTTTCTTTTTTGTTATATTCCATAGTTTTTTATTTTTACGGATTCAAGTTGCGAATACAACTTGAATCCTGTTTTATTGTATTGAATTCTATATAATAGAGTATTTGTAAATGAATTAAGAGATAGGCAATAATCACTGCCTTTACATCTGACCAAGCATAAACTATATATTTCCCAACTCCATAAACGAGTTCTACAACGTTCTATTCCGTTTTGTTTATTATGTATACACCATATCTCAGCAACAGCTATCGTTATCGCAACAGCAAGCCCCACAGGTCCGGAACAGGCTGATACGGCCTTTGCAAGAGTAGAAGGAATCGCTATTCCTTTATTATTATCAAGGCTCAAAAATTCTTTAACAACATCTTCTTTGTACGTGTATGACATTAAACTGTTTCAGAATTTTGGGTCATTGTGAATTCAATAAAATTTCGATACCATAAGGATAAGGCACCGTATGTAGGGTTTTCTATAAATTCGCATTACAGATGTATTTTTATATTGTTTTCCTTATTTTGCTCGGTTGTTTTCATACTCCTGTTTGGCTTTCAAGAGTTCTGAATAATCCTCCAAGTTACTTGATTGGTATACAATTTTTTTGTCCGGAGAAATGAGAAAATACTGAGGATAAGCAAGAACATCGAATATTTGTGTAATTTCTTTTGCGGAATAGGTGATATCCGTGATACCCCATCTCTCCACAAATTGTTTCATGATTTCGGTTGCATTTCCTTTAGGATTGAGGTATAAAATTTTGATTTTTTCTTTTTCCAAAACTCGGTATCCCAGTTCATTTTTTTCTTTTTGCAATTTAACGGGCAAATGCATACAAGGTTTGCATCCGTAAAACCAAAAATCTATTAATACCCATTCGTGTATGTTCTTTAATAGAATCGTATCATTATACATGCTTACAATAGGGTAATTTAACATTGTTTCGGAAATTTCATTACTATCTGACGATATACCGCATTCTGTGGCCGGAAGATCTATGTGTATGTTGTGCAGAGAAAAATTCCGGTACTCAGGGTTTTTAAAATTGAATATACTGTCTGATAGATGTTTTTTATCGTCGGAGGCAAACTCAGTGAACAAAATCTCTACACGGAATGGATTCATTTGTATCATCTCAGGAGTAGAAGGAGTGAACAGTATTCTGTCTACCCGGTTTGTTTGTTTGTTATAATATACCTCTACAGTATAAATTTGGGGCAAATCAAATGCTTGAGTATTTTCGTTATATGCGTTTCCGGTATACTTGTTGTAACTTAAAATTGCAAATGGGACCCCGTTCACCGTTGTATCTTTTAAGGTTTCAAACGGAACATTTGCATACTGGTTGTTTCTCGGATAAAAATAAAATTTAAAAAAGTCAAAACCTGTTTGTAATCTTCTGAGTTTTACTAGATCAAAAGCATTGAATTGGTAAAATGTCGTATCCGGATTAGAACTTCCATATAATAAAACACCATTAAATCGATCTACCAACTTCAAACTGTCATTAGTGCAATAAAAACTTTCGTAGTCTTGATTCACGAAAATACAATCAGGGGTTACTATATATTCTTTTGTTGCGATATGCTCCTTTTCTGAATCCATCAGGTTTTCTGTGTACATATCAGTGGTAAAGCGAATTGTTTTATACTCCCGGATTTTTTTAACCATATGTTCTTGCCAATACATTTGTGCTTCGTTTTGTGCGGATACATTGTGTAAAAGTACGATGAATAAAAGAAGGAATATCGTTCTTGGTAAATTTTTATTTTTCATTGTTCTATTTTTATGGAAAAACAATATGGATAAGAAATCATTTCTTATCCATATTGTGAAATAATCTAATTTAAACTTAATAAAACTGCATATATAATAGGCACCATAGCTTCAGAGTATGTTTCTTCTTTAACACAAACTCCGTTTTTCCTCTCACAAGGACTGCAACCTTTTAAACCTCCATTTGCAGCTCTGACGATAGAACAACCCTTTCCACAGTCGTATCCTCTACAAGTAAGAGTATAATATCCGGTACTAGAGCCGGGAGGTAAGGTATAGTAACTACCATCTATTGCACCTTCTTTAAATAGGTCAATGAATGTGGAATATGTAAAGCCTTCTTCAGCATCAAATGCAACTACTTTCATCACGGGCATGTTTAGAGAATCAAAATATACCTGAACATCTTCATACGTTAATTTCCAAATGGGAAAAAAATATATTGAATACTTCTTTTTTTATAAATACCATTTCTTTGTAAAAAATTAGTATGTTCAATATTTTTATAAGTAATTCCGAGTGCAAAAGTACAATATTTTTTTTGAATTATGATAAAAAAACATATCCATTGCTTTCTAGATATCTGTTTACCTTTTTAGGTATTGAATAGGATTCAATTAAAACATATAATTTTATGTAAAAAGACATCCTTTATAAAGCACTTATTTTTTAGTTGGAAAATACATCTTCCACTACAATTCACCCACAGGGATATTTTTAGAGTTATGACATAAACGGTACGATTTGGGACAGTATCCGGCATCAAACCGTATGGATTTATAAGATGGATATTCTTTTTTGGATTCCGATAGATTATAATGAAGATAAACAACATTGCAGAAAACAGAAAAGAACATAACTTACCCGATCGGCTGTAAAAATGCCGTTACACTCTATTTGCATGTTGAGAGGGTACCGATGAGGAAATTCATGAAACCAAGATACGGCAAATGTTGAATTCTCAGATCGTCAGGGCACAAAAAAGCATGAAAATGCGAACCTATCCTGTAAAATCACTACAGGATAGGTTCGCCTAATTTACAAAATCCAATTAAACAGATAGCCCGACAGGATGATAAACAACGCTACCACCCCAAAGAATATCCCGATCAGTTTCCAAGTCATCACCTTTTTGAGCATTGTGGCTTCGGGAATGGATAACCCCACAACGGCCATCATAAAGGCGATTGCCGTACCAATAGGCATTCCTTTGGCAACGAATACCTGAATAACCGGAACAATACCGGCCGCTCCGGCGTACATAGGAACTCCCAGAATCACAGCCAGTGGCACATTATACCATTTGTCAGCCGAGAGGTATTCCTCAAAAAACCCCTCAGGAACAAAACCGTGCATTGCCGCTCCGATTGCAATTCCGATAACCACATAAAGTAATACGCCTTTAACAATTCCCCAAGCATCGCGCAGAATGGTGGGTACTCGTTTCATAAAGGGTACATGTTCCATCTTCCATTGTTCGCTTTCTGCTTCCGATTGAGCTTGTATGTGTTGAACCCAAGAACTCAGGTACCGTTCTAAATGGAACTTTTCCAGTATCCAACCGCCGATTACACCCAAAAAGACACCGCTAATAGCGTAAACAAGCGTTGCTTTCAACCCGAATGTTCCTAAAAACATGGCAATTGCCACTTCGTTTACAAGCGGAGAAGTAATAAGAAAGGCAAATGTAACACCTAAAGGGATACCCCCTTTAACAAATCCGATAAATAGCGGAATCGAGGAGCAAGAACAAAATGGAGTTATCGCCCCGAAGAGTGCGGCAAATAGGAATTGAAATCCGTATAATTTGCGTGTCGTGAGGAAATTCCGTAGGCGGTCGATAGGAAAATATGCGTTTATGACACCCATAATCGCACTGATGCTGAAAAGTAGCAGCAAAATCTTTATCGTGTCGTAAAAAAAGAAATTTACGGCGATCCCCAATGACGAAGCCGCATCCAAGCCGAATATACCATAGACTAACCAGTCTGCAAATTGTTGTATCATAGGTTATGTATTAAAATATTTATAAGTATTATATGCGTACAAACATCAGGATGATAAGCATTTTGACCGAATAAAGGATAGGGATACCCTGTTTTGCGTACGTCATTCATAGTTGAAAAAATCATTGGTACCACAAGAACAAGGCTGCTTTTGCATCAATTCGTCTGTATAGAACCGATGAAACTTTCGGTGTATTTCATCTCTGACACGGCGAAACTCTCCCTCAATACATTCCCGCGTACCCTCGACATCCGACGGGTCGTCGAAGCCCATATGCAGGCGGTGTTTCACATTACCTGTAAACATAGGACAGGTTTCGTTTGCTCCGCCGCAAACAGTAATCACATAGTCCCACGCTTCGGCAAGGTATTTTTCTATCGGATCGGAAGTATGCGATGAAATATCGATTCCGACCTCTGCCATTGCCTTAACGGCTCTCTCGTTGAGTTTGCCTGCCGCCTTTGTTCCTGCCGAACAGACAATCAGTTTTTTATCAAACGACTGCAAAAACCCGTGTGCCATCTGACTGCGGCAGCTGTTGCCGGTACACAATATCAGTATTTTTGTTTTATCTTCCATGCGTAATTGCCAGTGTCCTATGTCCCGCCACTTTCCGAATTTACAACCAATCTCATAAAAGTGCGATATCTTCCTGAATCCGAATTTCTCGCACAGCGCCGCACTTGCCTCGTTGGGTAGAGAGATCCCTGCGATAAGGGTGTGAACATGCCTCCGATCGATATTGTCCACCAAGTGCCCCATCAATTTGCTTCCGATGCCCCGGTGGGTATGCTCCTTATCTATATAGATAGTTACTTCCGCTGTCGTACGATAAGCACAGCGTCCTTTCCAAGAATTCAAGTAGCAGTATCCCACTACTTCTCCACCGGCTTCGAATACGAAATAAGAATATCCGTTGCCGACAATATCGTTTATGCGCCGAAGCATTTCCGTTTCGCTTACAGCTTCGGTTTCAAGCGATATGGCAGTATTCAGAACATAATGGTTGTAGATGGCACATACCGTTGCCGCATCCGCGGGAGTTACTTTCCGTATTAGTTCCATAACATAATTGCATAATAAATCCCCACTGCGATAAACAGTAGAGCGATGATCAGATTCATCCATTTTTGAAAAATTTGCATACGGTGGTAGAACGTCCCAAGTCCCGCCACACTATATGCCAATAACCAAGCCGCGATAATAACAGGAAGTCCTGTTGCGACGGCAAAGGCGAACGGTAATAGATAACCGCCTGTTTCGGCCGCTGACATCGGCATCAGCATTCCGAAGTAAAATACTCCGCTCGACGGGCAGAATGCCAACGAAAACAACACACCGAGCAACAATGCCCCGATGCTGCCCCGTTTGGCGACTTTTTCACCGCCACCGTTAAATCCCAATCTTGGAAGGTTGAGTTTTTCTCCGAATAACATAAATAAACCGATAAGGATAAGAACCGGAGCGATGATCATTTCCCCGTATTTGCCTATTGTTTTCTGGATTGCATAAATACTTGCTCCTTCCCGCAGGATTGGAATAAGGATAAACCCGATACCTGCATACGTAATGATGCGCCCGGCAGTATAGAGTATTCCATTCCAAAATATGCGGCGGCGGCTCTCTATATCCTTGCTTATAAATCCTATTGCGGTGATGTTCGTCGCCAACGGGCAAGGGCTTATCGCTGTTAATAATCCAAGTAGAAAAGCCGTAACAAGCGGAACGGTGCTACCGTCTAAAAGTTGTTGCAGCCATTCCATTATTTTGTCATGTTATGGATTGCTTCGACAAGTTTGGCTTTGAATATTTCAGGTTGGCCTTTGGCGTAACTGAATCCCATGTCCGTAAGGTTTTCAACGTTACCGTCTCTGTCGAGTATCAATGACGACCACGTTACTTCATACCTATCTGCGATAGCCTCATTTCCCTTTTGAGAGATATCTATAATTTTCATTACCACCTTTTCATCAGCCAAACTATCCACTACCTCTTTGGTTAACTTCTCGATGGCATTACAAGTAATGCAACGCTGTTTACCATGAAAATACAGAACTTCTGTCATATCCGTTGGTTCGGTTGCGGTTTCTATGTGTTTTTTTGATGTATTGTTGCCGCAAGACAGGATAAAAATCGATACAACAATTAAAAAGACGATACGTTTCATAGGTTGTATTTATTTGGTTAATAAGGTTTTTACTTCCGTTAGAGATAATTTTTTGCCTGCCGACACCACTTTTTCATCAACAACCAATCCGGGTAAACTCATTACATTATAAGACATGATTTTCACGATATCTTCTTCCTTTACCACGACGGCATGTATACCCAATTCGGCGACTGCCTGTTTTGTTGTTTCGTAGAGTGCCTTGCAACCGGCACAACCCGTTCCTAATACTTTAATTTCCATGATTTACTGTTTTTAAGTTCGTAATTCGTAAAACAACGAATATGTCCGGCAAAAAATATAGATTCCATTACTTACAGCAATTTTCCGTGGATTTGCAGATGCACATAAACGCTTCCATTAATTGTTTCGCCAACGTCCAGTTCTCTTTGTTGATGCAGTATTTTACTTTGGGAGGTTGAATTTCACCCTGAATCAATCCTGCATCTTTCAGTTCCGAAAGATGTTGCGATACAGTTGCTTTTGCAATTGGCAATACCTCGTGAATATCGCCAAAGAAACAAGTTTCCTGCGATGCTAGAAATTTCAGGATCGCAATACGAGCCGGATGCCCCATTGCTTTTGCGAATCGCGCTAATTGCTCTTCCTGTGTTGTATACTTATTTGCCATGTTCGTTATTTCCGTTCGCAAAATTACGAACAATTTTTTATTCTCACAAGAATTGATGATATACATTTTGAATTTATATGCCGATACCATACTCCGGTAGCATTTCATTTCGTTTGCAAACGAAGAATGATTCGAATGCCTCCCCTTATAAATTCCTCAAAATACGTAGAGCCGTTACTTGTTGCCTCCCAATGGTACTCTTATATTTACAGTGTAAAAAATAAAAGATGAAAAGCCAAGGTTTAATTTCAAACTTTAGTTGTAATAAAGAAGGAATTAACCGAACTGAAAAGGTAACCTATACATGGTACTAAACATAATTTATGTGGTGAATCAGACCTTTACAGTTCCGGCAGACAGACACCAAATAGAATATTGGAAAAAAATCCATTAAGAGTATCGGTGCAGGCAGCTATTGGTTAACTCCATCTTCACCACCTACCAGGGTGTACGTACATTAATTTTTGACTTAAGAAACATTATTTCAACGTAAAAAAAATGCATTGTTGATATTTCTCCGTTTTCTTCTTTGAATATCATTTTTTTACAAGTATGGAGGTGTTTTAATAAATCTTCTATTATGTTAAATAGATCATTGTCAATTTCTTTTTCTCGAATGTGAGTAGGGAAGCTACTTTCTATATTTGTAATACAACCCAATGTATCTAGATTAATTTTAAATAGATAAGTATGTCCTTGGTACTTTTGTAATAGGTCTGGGTATTTTTCTGTAAAAATCAAATTAAATTTACTATCTAATGTATCCTGTGGCATGCTAAATGCACAATATAGAAGTTTTTGATAATCATTCATTTCCAAATATTTAGGTCCATATGTAACAACACGGTTAGGTCCGTATCTAATAACATGTTGGGATTTAACTTGTACCCAAGAAAATGAAAGGAAAATAACAAAAAATAATGCTTTCATATACTTTTTTATTTAGTTTTTATTATTGGGTTTGATCGTGTTTGAGTAAGTAGTTATTCCCCGGGTTATATACATAGTCCCGTGTCCACTTGCCCACACTTTGTTGTTGCAAGATATTGCCCAATTTGTCGTATTGAAAACGTTGGTTATAATTTTGTATGGCATTGGTATCCGAGTTGGGGCATTGGATATGGTTCGCAAAATCGGTATGTGAGGGCATTTGCAAGGCGGAGAGTTCCCTTCCTGTAGCCTGTGTTAATCGATATAACGCATCATACTCATAGTTGCAGACGGGTTCTATAACACTATTATTAAAATAATGTGTTTGCTGTGCATTGTCCCGTTGCTGTATGATATTGCCTACGGGATCGTAGGAGTAGTTCAAGTCTTGTAGTATATCTTGCCCGTTGTTTCGAGTTGTGAGTAATCGGGTTAATCTGAAGTTTAACGAGTTATACTCATATTTTGTTTTGGTGTTGTTTCCGAAGTAAATGTGTTCTCGTTGCCCTTTCGAATTGTAGGTGATGTTGGAGACGCGATGAATCGCGTCTGTACTAACCGTTTTCAATAATCCTCCTTTGTCGTAGAAATAGGAAATTACTTTTCCGTCGGGTTGAGTTAGGGTCAGGGACCTGTTCAAGGCATCGTAGGAGGTTTCCACCACAAATTCTTCGTTTTGCAGTTGAGGCGGATTGTTCCAGTTGATGAGGGATACAGGGCGTGACATGTTGATATTAGGGTTTGTTAATTACATTGCGAAGATAAACATAATTTTTTGATTATGCTGTATTTTTCTTGTTAAAAACTATTCTATTTGCGTGTTGTCCAACCGCAAACAGCTTTCCAGTACCGTATCTCGGGCTTGGAAATACCGCTTGCAATGTTTGCATTGGTAGCGTTGAATTCCATTTCGCTTACCTCTTTTCATACTTACTTTATTACAATAGATACACTTCATACGAGTTTGATTTTCAAAATTAAATTCTTCCCTTAAATCAAAAAGCGCTAAGTGGTACAACACTGCAAACGGGTTATTTTTCCATCGGGGGAGTCGAGTCGATGAAAATTTGTAAAATACACAGGTACCTTATAAAACCGACGATCGCTCTTCTCTTATCGACGGAGAACGACTTGCACGATCAGTTGTGCAGTCTCCCTGAGTTATTTTGACGAATAGTTGTAAAAAACCGAAACTCTTGCAGCCGCTCCGTCCGCTTGTTTCGATAGAGGAAACTCCTGTATGGAAACGACGGGCCTATGAGAAGGTTTCATAGAAGGACAAGTACGATGCAACGCTTATATTTCAAATGTTTGGTTTCAATTCTTAATAGCGGTTATGAAAATATAAATAGGGAAAAAGTACCTTTTTACAATAAAAAGGTGTATATTTGCATGCAGTTAGGTAGAATTCATGTTTGGATAGTTTTTAGAAATACGATTTTTTATGAAAAATAGAAATAGAAGCAGTATCCGTTATAGGCAAGGAGTTTTCCTGCTGTTTCTGGTCTCTTCTTTTTGCGTTTCGTATGCAAGTTCGACAGATAAAAATCGAAAAGATACGGATTTTTTTTACGATTCGCTTTTTAAGAAGACGCATTATGTATTCAATTTCAGTGTTGATTCCGCTTTCGCATTGAATAATCAATACATTCGTATCGCAATTTCTCAAAACAATACCTATGGAAAAGGATTGGGGTATTTACAAAAAGCCTATCTGCACCTTCGCAACAACGATTACCCTGAAGCCTATTCCAATTTGGAAATATCTCGTGCTTTTATGACAAGAAATGTGATTCCCTTTTTAAAAGCTTTTTTTCACCATGTGGAAGGGTTATTGTATTACCGATTAGAAGAATACGACAAATCTACCGAACGCATATTATCTTCGTTGGCTCAGTTTAAGAAACAAAATGATTCGTTATGGATTTGCAACAACCTGGTGCAATTAACAAAAATAAAGACCATTTTAAATAAAAAAGACGAAGCGTTTAGCTATCTTAAAAGTGCCGAAAGATGGGTAACCCCTTACTACCAATATGTTTATTACATAAATTTGGCCGAATTGTGCAATAGCTTTTCGCAACCCGGCGAAGCCTTATCCTATTGCGAATTGGCCGTACAGTCCGTTAAAAAAAATTATTCTTCCGTTCTTATACACAAAGAAAACTCTATTCTATGGGCATTGTACAATTGGAATAAATATTTGGCATTTAAACGGCTGGATAAAAAAGATTCCTTAAACTATTATTTTGAAAAATCCAATTCCATATTGGCGGCCCTTGGAAAAAACACCGAAATAACCTTTCTATTATCCACCAAAGCTTCCGATGCTCGTGAAAAAGGTGATTATCGAACCGCATTACGATTGTACCATCAGGCGTTGGATTCCATAACCGAAAATGAAAAACTGAGCGTCAAATCTTCCATCTACTACGGACTCTCGGAATGTTATAAAGAGCTGGGAGATTACAAAAGCGCCTTATGTTATTATGACACATATAAAATAATGTCCGACAGTTTGTCGGCACGAAAATCGGCAGACAGAGCTTCATTGGTAGAGCTTCAAAATCAATATGAACGTAAAATGTCTTCCATGGAGCAGGAAAGGCAATCTTCCGCAGAACGCTCCAAGTTTCGCGTCTCCATATTTCTGATTTCCATAATGAGTATTTTCTGTATTGCTTTCATACTGTTTCGGTATTTGTACAAAAAACAACTGTTACAGCGCAAAGAAGCCGAATTGCGGCGTATGGAAAAAGAGCAGGAGTTGTTGATAGAGCAAGCCAAGCTGATACAAGCCCAAATTCAAAACACTCGTGCCTACGAACAGGTAAACGAATTTGCGTCGCAGATGAAGCGGATGGCTCCGGAATTACCCGTAAATCAGAGAGTACAGTTGATGCAGCAGGTAAATGAATTGAAAAAGAATCAACAACAAGATACCTGGAAGGCCTTCCAAGACACCTTTGAAAAACAATATCCGTATTTTTGTAATCAGCTGATTGCAAAAGCACCTCATCTGACGGCAAATGAAATTCGAGTATGCACCTTAATAAAAATGGAAATTCCTTCAAAAGAAATCGCAAATGTCATGGGTGTTACAAAAGATACGGTGAAAACCTACCGGAAAAGAATTCGAAATAAATTGAAAATAGGAGAGGAGAGAGGTGCGTTGGATCTATTTATTTTAAGTATATAATTCCCTGATTGATCATATGGATTAGAATAATAGTCCCCCTGTATGTCCCCTTTTTTATTTCGTTGTCCCCCCATAAAATCCCTCCCTATTTAACAAGGTCGGATACGTTCTTGATGTACCTTTACAAAAAAATATTATGGGTTCAAAAAGAATATTATTAATTATTAATCAATTATTACGAATCAATACCATCACATCATGAAGAAAATTGTACACGTTTTAGTTTTTGCAGTTTTGTGTGTGTCGGGGTTGCTACATGCCCAAAACTGCGGCGTACGAAACTTTCCCCATGCACACCGGTTCGACGGATATTCCACATGGAATTCGTGTTGGACCGTCATCAATGCCAACAACGATTCCACCTACAGCATGTGGAATTCCGGTCCCATTACCTGGAAATGTTATAATGGATATGCACCGCAAGCACGAAGTGGAAATTGTGCGTTTATCGAGACCTCTCAAAACACGGCCGACGATTATTTGGTAAGTCCTAAAATATATTTGTCGACAACCAGCTATGTGGAGGCCAGTTTTTGGACAAAAGGAATCGGATCCGTATACCAGGTGCTTATTTCCCGTACGGGAATCGACTCCTCCGATTTTCAAGTGATTTTTACCGATACGCTGATATCCAATGAGTACCGGAAAAAAACCGTTTCTTTGACATCCTACTTAGGCGACAGTTTATACTTTGCCATTCGTTGCATTTCTCCGGCAGGCCGAACATGGCCCAGAAATCAAGGATACATGTATGTCGACGACTTTGAAATTACCTACACAAATTGTGTAGAAAACGATATTCCCGACAGTATAACAGCCACTCATATCGGATTCAACCAAGCCACCGTGCATTGGGTAAGTCCCGCCGCGAATTTCGATTTGCTGTACGGCCCTTCCGATTTTAATCCGAACGACCCGAGCCTAACCCCCACTTATGTCAACGGAGCCCATAATTATACACTGACCCATCTCACGGCCGGAACTCCTTACTATGTTTATATCCGTGCCAATTGCGGCGACGGTGCCGTAGGTTTCTGGTCCAAACGCTTCGTATTGGCTACCGAGTGCATGCCCTACACAACACCCGTGAGCAATACCGTATTTTATGCTACCGACTTTGAAACCTGGGTAGCCGGCAACGAAATGTGCTGGAAAACCATCGACAATAATCCGAATGCCCATATGGGAGAAGGTTATTTTGCCCAGGGAGCCCCCGATGGTATCGACAGGTCCAATTGTTATGCTTATTCTCATCAGGAGGCAAGCGACCCTGCCGACGATTGGTTGATTTCTCCCAAAATGCAGATTCCTGCCAATCAAATGGTAAAACTATTTTATAAGACGTATTATTCCGGGTCGCAAGTAGGCTGGCCGGAAACCTTTTCCATCAAAGTATCTACCAATGGAGGGTCGGAGCCTTCCGATTTTACACATACCGTTTTACCCGCCCGGGAGTACCAGACAAACAGCCTATACGACTCTGTGATTGCCAATCTAAGCGCATTTGCCGGGCAATCCATTTATATTGCCATACATGTAACCTCGCGCGCGAACAGATCTTTCTTGTATTTTGACAATTTTTCCGTGGAAAACAAACCCGAATGCATGCATGTTCAGGATCTTTTCGTCACCAATATAGCAACCGATTCCGCATCGGTTCAATGGATATCCGATGCCGCCGGATGGGAAATCTCTTATCAGGCAGACCGGGATTTCAACGCCGATTATGCAACCGATATCATTTCTCTTACCGATCCCCATTACACGCTTATGGGATTGACGCCTTCTACGGATTACTATGTGTATGTACGTTCCGTGTGCGGAAACACTTCGAGTCCGTGGCAACGCGTTTCGTTTCGGACTTCTGCAGGATTAATAACGGCAGATCAGTATCCCTGGACGGAAGATTTTCAATCCTGGACCACTTCGCAACCGTTAACGACGGGAGATTGGACCATTATTGACGGATACGACGACTTGATACATTATGCCGGATATTCGGGAGGAAGAATCGGAACGGCTGCTTATTTTCGAAGAAGAACCGAGCAGTATTTACCTCATAACGAATGGATGATTTCTCCGCAGTTCCAAATGACGGGGCAACAAATGATGGAATTTTGGGTAAAAACACATTATGTGACCAACGAACTTTCGGTATGGGTGTCTACAACAGGTACCGACAGTGCCGATTTTACCACCTGCATATGGCAACCCTATGAGTTTATGTCCAGGCAGGTATGGACTCCGGTATTATGTGATTTGACTCAGTTTGCCGGGCAAAACATTTACATTGCCATCCGGAATACATCCACCTCCGGCCAAGATATTATTTGTTATATCGACGATTTCCAAATTCGCAATATAAATGCTTCCTGCGACAATCCTAAAAACATTGTGATGACGGGGAACACTTTAAATTCGGTGGATCTGACATGGGTAGGCAATGCGCCGGGTTATACCTTGAAATATTGTTCCGAGGTATTTCTTCCCGACCACAACTCTCCTTTTATTCGCGAAGTACAAACCGCGCAACCTCAAATTACGCTACAGGGCCTGACGGAAGGAAGCATGTACTACGTATACATCCGATCCGATTGCAATCCTGTACTCTCCAGCGAATGGATAGGCCCGATACGGGTATATACCTATTGCGATACCATTTATAGAATGCCTTATGTGGAAAGCTTCAACGACTGGTATGCTTCCGGAAGTTATTCGCAATACGAAATGGGATGTTGGAAATTTGTAAACCATACCAACAGGCCTGAGCAAATCGTATACGGAAGCAATTACGTAAGCGATATCCTCTATCCCGAAAGCAGGGGAGCCCGAATAGGCATCAGCAATATTACTACCGATATTCATGTATGGCTCATCAGCCCCAAAATACAATTGGGCCCTAATCCGTATGTCGAGTTTTGGTTCAAAGGGCATCATACGAAAGAACGCTTCTCGGTGTTGCTTTCCACTACCGGTACCGACAGTGCCGATTTCCGCCACGAAATCTACCGCGACACCACCACCGGAGCAGGGCAATTTCCGGGAGGGTTTAAGCATGTGCATATCCCCATTGCCACCAAAGACGGCAGTATTTTTGGGGATTCGTTGGTACATCTCGCTTTCTATATCCATACGCCCAATACTTCCGGTGCCGGAAGCTCCGGACAGTCCGTGGGTTTTGTGTTGGAAGATTTTAAAGTGAAATCCATTTCCGCTTCGTGTGTGGAGCCCACAAATTTCGATACCGACTCCATTGGAAGCACCACCGCCCGATTGCATTGGAATGCTCCGGCAACCATTGCGGATTATACGATTATTTATGATAAAGATTATTATTTCGATCCCGATGTATACAGAACCCGCGGAACCCGCGTAACGGTACCCAACACCAACAACGGTTTTGTTATGGGGACTATTTCCGGATTGCAACCGGGAACGCAATATTGGGCATGGGTAAAATCCAATTGCGGATCGGACAGCAGCAACTGGGTAGGCCCTATCGAGTTTTATACCGAATGCGATGCTCCGGTAACGGAATTTCCCTATCTTCAGGAATTTGAAAATTGGAATCCGGTAGCCAATTACAGAGGATGCTGGAAGGTGGATGGAACTTGGGGATCCAGCTTTGCTACCAACAATGTGGGAAGGAACAAAAAGGGAGCTCAAATTTACGAATACACCATGGCCAACCGCCAATGGGACCAATGGTTGATAACTCCCGAATTTGCGCTGGATACGAATATGTATGCCGAGTTTTATTACAAAGGAGGAGAAGGATTTAATACCGTGCCTGCAACCTTTATGGTGGTAGCTTCCACCACAGGCGATCAGATAAGTGATTTTACCGATACCTTGTATGGACCTGTATCGAAACAAACCGTCGGCTTCGAAAAACTGACGCTCGATCTTTCTGCTTACGACGGACGCTCGGTACGGTTGGCTATTGCCATGCAAACTCAAACATACAACGCAAATGGATATGTGAACTTTATTGTGGATGATTTTTCGATTAAAAAATCCTATTGCCCTGCACCGGGAGAAATAAGCATATTCCAAATCGATACCTACAACCATAAAATAGAACTTACATGGACCAATAATACCGTTCCCAATTATGAGGTACGGTACAGCGACAATCCTTTCGATCCCGAAACCAGCCTTACGGCGACTACGGATGCGGCGAATTCCAATTTCTATGCGATGGAAAACCTGCAACCGGGAAAAAATTACTATTTCCGCGTGCGTTCCGATTGTGACGGAACGGGAGCCGGCATCGGGCAAAGCATTTGGTCGAACGAGTTTTCGGTGGCCTATTGCAACACCGTTACCGAATTTCCGTATGTAGAGGAATTCTCTGATTTTACGGCTTCCGGAACCGCGGTTACTCCTTGTTGGAAAACCGTGGACGGAAGCAACAACGGGATTCGGTTCAGAGGGAATGCCTCGGGAAAAGCCGGTAATTGCGCCGCCTATGTTCGCAACGGCGCCGACAATGAAAAATACACCCAAAACGATTGGTTGATTTCTCCGCAAATAGAGTTGCCCAATAGCCCGATGTTGGAATTTTGGTACAAAACCGGATTCACTTTCGGAGAACGCATATCGGTATTACTTTCTACTACCGGAACCGATACCTCCGACTTTGTACAGGTGTTGGTTCCCGAGAACAATATAGCTACCTACGGCACCTGGAGTAAAATGCAAATCGATTTGACTCGTTATGCTTCCCAACCGGTATATATTGCTTTTCATTTGACAACGGCGTATTATCAGTCGAATGTATTTTATATCGATCAATTTTCCATTTTCGAAATGGACGGTTGCCCTCCTATTACGGAGGTATCTGCATCGCCGGGCACTCGTTCGGCATCGCTTTCGTGGGTAGACGGAACCTTAGGGGCCGAATATCGTGTCATCTATAAAAACGCACCCTTCGATCCGCAGTCCGACCCTCTTGCCGTTTTGGATTCCACGGGGACTACCGGCATTTTGTTATCGGGACTTACTGCCGGCCAATCGTATTGGTATTACCTGTATAAAAAATGTTCCAACAGCGAAAGTACCTGGATGGGACCTTATACCTTCCAAACCGATTGCGGTGTGGTAACCGATTACAACTATACGGAAAACTTCAATTCGTTTACTTATAATTATCCTCATAGAACCGGTTGTTGGGAGGTCGTGGACGGCAACAACGACAGCAAATATTTTATAGGAGCTCCCGGAGGCGGAATTGCCCGGTACTACGATTTGTACAGTACCGATACCATCAACGAATGGTTGATTTCGCCTGCATTTTTGGTTCCCGAAGGGCCTCAGGTAGATTTCAAATACCAAACAGGCATGCTTCCCGAAGAAATGAGCATACGGATCTCTACCACCACCCGCGATACTTCTGCTTTCGTCTATACCCTGACTCCGCCTGCTCCGTATCTGGCAATGACCGATGCTACTTATACGGGCGATTTGTCTCAGTTTGTGGGAGACACTATTTATATTGCCGTTCATTTGACTACCGGAGGTTCCGATACGGCGGAAATGCGCCGTTTCTTTATCAGTAACTTCCATGTTACCACCAATCCGTGCGCGATGATGCCCTCGAATGTACACAGCAGCTCCGTGGGTGCCGATTCCGCTATCGTATCGTGGACGGCTACCTCGCCCTCGCAAAACGGATGGGACCTTATGGTATACAAAACACAGCAGGCTTCCGATACGCTCTTCATCCACGATACGGTTACTTCCGTAGTGGTACGGGGCCTTACTCCGGGAACGTCGTACACCTATCGAGTACGTACTTCGTGCGGTACCTCTGTAAGCAGTTGGACCGCTCCCCGGTCGTTCTCTACCGCTATTTCGTGCTGGCCGGCCACAAACCTCGCCTGTTCCGAAATAACCTCTTCTTCCGTTGTATTGAGCTGGGTAGGAGATACGGCTGCGCAATACGAAGTTTCGTACAAACCCACCGCGGCACCTCACTATGTATTTGTGTATACTACCGGAACCGCCTATACCCCGTCGGCTTTAAGCCCTTCTACGGAGCATCAATGGCGCGTGCGAAAGGTGTGCGGGGCAAACGATACCAGCATCTATGCCGCTGCGGCCAATTTTACCACCTTGGAATATTGCGATCCCGCCGGCCCCGTAAGCTCGGTGCAGACTACCGCTACTACCGCCCATATTTCATGGACGGGAACGACCCCATCCTACCGCGTGCAATACCGTGTACAAGGGGCTTCTTCCTGGATATCGCTGCAAGTATGGGGTACCGATACGCTACTTACCGGACTCTTGCCCGTTACCAATTACCAATGGCGCATACAAGGCATGTGTGCGTCCGGATCCGCCAGCGTACATTCTGGAATTCAGATATTTGTAACCGCTCCGTTGGCAACGTATTCCGTAACCGCCGCTTCTAACGATGTGCTCAAAGGAGTTGCCGCCGGCAGCGGTATGTATCAGGAAACTTCCGAAGCCGTATTGGTAGCTACTCCCGTCCCGGGATATCTATTCTACAACTGGACGGCCGAGGGAGTGGTGATTTCTACTTCCGATACCCTTCGCATTCGAGTGATTTCCGATACTTTGATAACCGCCAACTTTGACTTGCCGCCGGAATATACCGTTACGGTACGCGCCAATGAAGAAGCATTCGGATCCGTAACAGGGGGAGGCGAATATGTACAGCATACCCAAGCCGTGTTGACGGCTGCTCCGAATGACGAGTATACATTTGAACATTGGGCTTCCAACGGTACGGTCATCGGTACGGACAATCCGCTCACCATCACCGTAATATCCGATACGGCCATTACCGCCAACTTTGCTCCGCTACCGGTATATACCGTTACCGTTACTGCCAATAATGCGGCTTTCGGAACCGTTTCCGGAGGAGGCGAATACATCGTAAACCGGACGGCAACGCTTACGGCAACCCCCCATCAAGGATACAGCTTTATCGGATGGATGTCCGGAGGTAACGTACTTTCCTTGGAAAACCCCTATACATTTACGGTCGTTTCACATGTTACCGTGCAAGCCGTATTCCAAGAAATACCTGCGCCGCCATGCGCCGTGCCTGCCAACCTGTCCGAAACCGACGTCACCGGTACTTCCGCTACCCTGCAATGGAGCGCCGAAGGAACCACCTTCCAGGTAGCCTATAAGGTGTTTGCCGATGCCGGTTGGAGCTACCGCATATCCGAAACTCTTTCCACCACCGTTTCCGACTTGAGCGAAAATACACCCTATGTGTGGAAAGTTCGGAACCTCTGTGGTGCTGGAGATACCAGCCAATGGTCGAACGAAAATGTATTTACCACTCGAAACGTAGGTATTGCATCCCGAAACGAAGCCGGTATCACCATGACGTTGCATCCCAATCCTGCTACCCATAGGACCTTGCTTACCTTAGCAGGCATTCATGACAAGGTAGAATACACCCTTACCGACATATCGGGGCGTACACTCGCAAAAGAAACCGTTGTATGTCAAGGAACCTTTGTCAAAGAAATTCCGGTACATGCCCTCCCCAAAGGGACCTACTTCGTCCGCATGCAAACGGACACATGGAATAGGGTAGAAAAACTTTTGATTCAATAAAAGTTGTAATCATGATTGATGTTGAGGGTGCCTGGCAATTGTCAGGTGCCCTCTTTT
Organism: uncultured Bacteroidaceae bacterium; assembly: GCA_964474745.1. Classification (GTDB taxonomy): domain Bacteria; phylum Bacteroidota; class Bacteroidia; order Bacteroidales; family P3; genus HGM05376. The sequence goes on from CAYYUE010000003.1 coordinate 35,603, forward strand.
TTTACCGTAGTCGAACGTTACCCTATTCGATACGGAGAACGCCGTATCATTCGGGAGCGAAGGTTTGCGTAGGGTAAGAGGTTCCCACCCCTTATAGATAATTCTTTTCATAGGCTTATTAGCGAATGCCCGATGATTATATGTATTTAACACCATAGGTTGTCGAGAAAAAGTCGATTTTTCCATCTATATAACACATACTAAGAGAAAAACCTGCCGCGGGAGCATCCTGCACAAACGAATTACAGGGTATAGTACATGAAAACAAAACACATCGCAATCGGTTTGGCTTGGTTATTGTTCAGTACCGCCCTACAGGCACAAATTATAGAACGGTACAAAGTCGACAGCCCTTTTGCCAAATACGGGCACAAGGTATACGTAGGCACCTCCGGCGACGGGGAATTATTGGAGTTTCACGACCAGGACAGCGTGGTACGTATCGGCGCGGCCTTATACCATGTATGGCGCGATACCGTTATCGGATTTGTATTCGAAGACGAAGAATTTGAAGACACCTCCGGCGTCGGCCATCTGCCCATCTTAAGCGTAGACCCCAAATGCGACCGGTATTACTGGATAACGCCGTATGCCTACTGCAATAACAATCCGGTAAAACGAATAGACCCCAATGGAATGGAGTTTACTACTACAGAATATATCAATAGGAAAGGAGAATTGTTATTTAAAACCGATGATGGTTTGAAGGATATAATTATTGTTCGAGATGCGGATATTTCTAAATTAAAACAAAAGTTGCAAGAAGTTCAGGATAACGGAACTATTCATAATCGGGAGGTTAATAAAAGGGAATTACAGATATTAGGACAAACACCAATTCAGTACACTGAAGAAAAGACAAAAGCGGGAGGAAATCATGAATATGAAATAGGATATAAGGAAGGTTACGAACAAGCATACAAAGGAAAATCAACAGTTTGGTCTTTTTTAAAAGATATGATAATGGTAGGACTTAGTGGTAATGATTCAGGACCTAAATACCACCAAAGTGGGCTAATAGATGGGATAGATAATGGTAAAGCAGATAAAAAAAATGGAAATATAGATAGGTTAAGACCTCTTAAAAGCTTAAAAAACAATCATCCATTAATAAAATTATGGAATACAAAAAATTATAATAAAAGGAGGTCGAGTTTTTTCGAC
>CAYYUE010000004.1:0-33414 GCA_964474745.1 uncultured Bacteroidaceae bacterium
CCGTCTGGGGTATAGGTACCGGTTTGTGGATCATCCGCGTTTCAATCTGGAACTCGGGGCTACGCTTCTGCTGCGGGATGCTTACATATCGCTGGAAAGCGACTCTGGTAAGGGGAAATTTTCCAATGTGGGCGTGGCTCCTTTGCTCTCTTACAGCATCGAATGGATGGCGGCGAAACGATTGAGCCTTCTCTCTTACGGGGATGCTTTCGCGGTTAAAGCAGGCCGCGCCGAGGATATATTCGTCGGCATACGATACCGTTTTTCGCCGCTTGTTTCTGCAACGGCAGGTTATCGCCTTCTTGAAGGAGGTTCGGACGGAAGCAGGGTTTACACAATGGCTGCTTTTCATTTTCTCTCGCTCGGTATCGGATTTCGTTTTTAGTGCTCGATATTTATGAAAAAAGTATTCACTTATATCATTCCTATCGCGATTTGCTTTGTTCTGGGTTTTATTGCAAGCGGTTTGCAAGGGGAGGCAATCGTGCATTGGTATCCGTATCTTACTAAGTCGGAGCTTACGCCTCCGAATTGGGTGTTTCCGATAGTATGGAGCTTGATCTATCTTTTGTCGGGTATCTCGGCGGGGAGGGTATGGAACAAGGGCGGAGCCTTACGCAATGGGGTGCTCTGGTTGTGGGGTGTGCAACAATGTTTCAATTTCTCCTGGAGCATCATGTTCTTTATGCTGCAAAGCCCGCTTCTGGGTTTTATCAATATCATTGTTCTTGATGTGCTGGTGATGTGGTACGTCATCGCCGCTTGGAAAGTGAGCAAGGCGGCATCTGTCTTGTTCTGGTTGTATCTTTTGTGGATCGGTTTTGCCTCTTTTTTGAATGTGTATATAATGGTCTGCAATTAAGATATATGCCCTTATGGGGGCACGTGTGCAACATTTGTTTAGGCTGTTTTCTACAAAATTTGTATCATTGTATCTGTTGTTTAACTTTTTGTCCGATTTTTGAAGCGGCTATTCCGTATATGGTTATTCTGCTTCGGGCGTGTCGGAAATTTTGTTTCCGGAAGGGCTGTGAATTATCATGCCGGTTCTTTGTTGCAGGGTTTGATCGGGAAGGGGCATTCTTTTTGTCGGTTTTTGCTGCCGCGGTTTTTGTATTGTCGAAGCTGTTTTCGGCTGTAGGGCTGGTATGGCGATAGCATGGGGCGGTATAGCTGAAGCTTCTCTTGGGGAAAAAAGAAGAATTTTTCCGGGCCTTTTTCAGACTGTTATGTAAAGAAGGCTTGTCATGAGATAGTAACGGATCTGTATTGTAATGCATCGCGCAAGCAACAACGCCATTGATAACATCGGGTGCTTGCATTCTCGGCAGCCTGAATCGCCTGTCTCGGATTAATCGTTTGATGTTTTTTCGGGCCAATCGCCATACTTGCTCCAAACTGCTTTTACTAAATATATGGTATTGATTTCTTTGGGTTATCGTTGTTTGTGCTGTTTACTTTCCGATGCACAAATGACAGTCCGTGTTTTGACCTTTTGAACGGTACAGACTTGTTTTTTGCAACTACACGGAAAGTAGCGGCAAGTTGATAGGATTGATTACAAGTGTTTTAGGTATTTTCCTTGTATTGTATTTCAGCTCTGTTGTTTGCGCTTGTGCCTGTTTCAAGATGTTGTAATTAACGCCTTGTACTTTGTGTGCTCGAACGGGTTTTTCTTGAGGGTAAAGATGCGAAAAATGGAGCGAATCAGAATAGAGAAAGTGTAGAATTTATGGAATTAAATCTGATTAAGAATGAAACGAATCCCATCACAATCATTTTTTCAAGGTTGTTAAATCTATCCCGTATAATACATGTCGATATAAAGGGTGATCAGGCTCTACTAATGGATGATTGAACTCTTTTATGCGGGTCATGCCTATGTTTTGCATTACCTGCTCTGAACGTTTGTTAGGCAATGAGGTGAAAGAAACGATCTCTCTTCGTTTTAATTCTTCTTTTGCATAATTCAAGCAAGCTATGGCAGCTTCCTTAGCGTATCCTTTACCCCAATATTCGGGCAATAACCGCCATAAAATTTCGATAGCCGGAGCAAAGTCTACGTCAAATGTCACATGATGCAGTCCGACGAAACCAACAAAAGCACCGGTATCTTTCTCTTCGACAGCGTATGCTCCAAATCCATATTTCTTAAACTCATCTTGTATTTGATTATACAGAGCGATTGTCTCTTCATAAGACAATGTTTTCAAAAAGTACTCGATAACTTTATCGTCACTGTTCATTCTGGCAAGATGTGGAATATCACTCTCTTGCCAGGAACGTAGAATAAGACGAGGGGTTTCAATATATTGCTTCATATTTTTATACCGACATCTCCTCTTGTATCTATTCGTAAAAATCTATTTTTCAGTTCATTGTTTTGTTCGAGTAGTAGATTGCCAAAGAAGTTTATAAGGTACTCCTGTGTTGCATACATGTTATGCCGGTAGTTATTGTAATTAGCTCGGACAAGAGCATTACGGAAATACCAAGAGTGTTTGGCGAACATATTGTTATTTACCTCAAATCCAAAAGTGCGAAGATCCTTCATTGCAAAAACTGCGATTGTCCGTGTATTTCCTTCTCCAAACGGATGTATTTGTCATACTCCTGATATGAATTTGGCAATATGCTCTACAATTTGCTGTTTGGAAAGCCTTGTGTATTTAAAATTCGCCTCTTGTTCGAAGTCATACTCCGGAGTTGGCTCAATGCTCTCTGTCGAGGCATAAAGCACGGTTTCTTCGTTCAATACCCACTCTTGTTTGGTTATTTGTAATCTCGTATTTTTCCAATCTTCACGGTAATACCTTCAACTCCGCTGAAGATGCGTTTGTGAATTGAGAGCAACTCGGCAGGTCTGAACGCAAAAGTTTTCTCCGACAAAATCTCAGTGATATTTGCCGAAACCTTGTCTGCTTCTTCCGTCCGATTTTCGTTAGCATCTTTTCGTCCTGTTTGCTGCTTGTAATTACTATTAATACGGCGTTTGACCTCATCAATAGTAATCTTACCCTCGATATTCTCTTTAGCGGTTTCAATCAGGTATTCCGAAAGCGTTAATCCGTCAACCTACTGTAAACCAATAGCCGTCTGGCAGATTTGACTTTTCTCAATCTGCGACGGTTCCCCTTGGCGGATATATTCTTCAAAATGGTTTATCATAGCCATTTAAAACTTTTATTATTCCAATTGTTTCCTGTATACGGCATCTAATGTTTGATCCTCTTTGTCTTTCCATATCATCCATCCGTTACAACTTCTTCCTAAACAAAAATCGGCAGCAGTGCTCGGGCTTGAAAATGTTATATCCGATTCCATTATTAACTTTCCGTCTTTCTGTACGGTATACTCTTTGATGAGCTTTTCTCGTTTTTCTGGCCAAGAGAACGATTTTGTATTTCCTTTGGCAATGATGCTTCCTTTTAACACTGTAAAGCCCGACGCATTATAAAACCCTGCCGCCTCACAGCCTCTATTCTTCGCATAGAAAAGATGCTCTTTTTTAGTTTCGACGATATCGAAGATATTGCATCCGGTGAACGATGTCAGGAACTTAATATCTTCAAAGAACTCATCCATGGAATCCTTTTGATATTCAGGGAGGTTCGGAACTTTAGGCGTTTGCTTGTTTTCATCTAACACGAACGCATTTGTTTTTCTTGCCTCACAAATCGCTCTGTGCTCCAGATATTGCACATCAGCTTTAGTCATTGCGGCATCTTTGGAGATAAAGATCAGTGCCTTTTGCCAAAACGCTTTTTTACTGTCGTGATCTTTCACACGCTCTTTGAAGTTTTCGGTTTCTCCGATATATGCTTTGGGTTTCGTGTTCTCATCTTCCCCAAGCAATATATAGAATGAAGGGGTTTGCAGGTCTGTACGCTCATTCAATATAGAGAGATTGGCGCGCGGAATCACAAACATCTGACAAATTTTATTGCTGATGAACACATACTGCGTTCCTTTTGGATCAGCATCTATTAGGTAGGTTGTTATTGTTTTTCCCATAGTTTATATTTCTTATTCTTGTTATTTTATTTACAATAGCTGTGATTCGTTCCTGATTTAAAAATTCACACATAATCGTATTAAACCATACATCGTTCCAACTTCTCCTTCCACCGTTTCCAATCCGGCATTTCGGTTTCGAGGAGCTCGAAAAATGCTTTGGTATGGTCTCGGTGAATGAGATGACAGAGTTCGTGCGTGATCACATATTCAATACAGGGTTTGGGGGCTTTTATCAGCTCGGTATTGAGGATGATTTTGCCTTTAGGGGTGCAGCTTCCCCAGCGATTTTCCATCTCTTGAATGTATAATGATGAGGGCGCAACGCCCTGTTTTGCAAAACGGGTAATGATCGGCTCGGCAATTTCAGCAAACTTGACCTTGGCTCGCGTCCGGTACCACTCTTTCATCAACTCCTCTGCTTTTGTCTTTGGCTTGCAAACGACTTCAAAATACCGTCCTTTGTACTTTGCACTATTGGGTTTGCCTTCGGTTACTCGCAGCATATATTGTTTGCCAAGATAGTAGTGCGATTCGCCGCTAATGTATCTTTTTTGCGGGGTGCGTTCGCCAAACGAGCGAAAATACAGCTGTTGTTTCACAATCCATCCGGCACGTTTGAGAAGTTTTTCCTCGATTTTTTCGCGTGATGTGTCAATCGGGGCGTTGAGTAATACGTTGCCTTGGGGTGTAACGGTAATGCCGAGCGTTTTTCGCTCAGAGAACCGTACACGGTATGAAATTACGGTTGTTCCGTATATGATCTCTCCGCTCATTGTTTGAACCATAATTTTGCCACCTCTACACAACGGTCGATAATGCTATCCATATCATCAAAGGTCATTGGAATCTCGTATTTCCGTTTTACCTCGTCAATCAGGTAATCCTCTATTTCTATTTTCATCTTGCCGATCAGCTGTCCTTTGTTTTGCCAATCTACAACGGTCTTTTCATAGTCGGTAACATATCGCTTGATAATGGAATCAATGGTATTGGCTGTTTCCAGAGCCAGCGGTTTAAGGTCAACAGCGGTGTTTTTCGCCACTGTTTTGTAAACCTCGAAGCTCAGCCCGAAATAGGCGCGTGCGGCATTATTGTCCTGAATGGAAGCGGGAATGTCGCTGTCCGTATGCGACAATACTTTCTCCATATACTCGGTCACTTGACGCAAATATTCTATCTCGTCAATACGTCCTTGCTCGTATGCTGCTATCGTCTCTTTGAGCAGTTGTGAAAACTTTTTGTAAAATACGGGGTCGGTATCCATATTTTCGGTGATATGCTTTGCCGTGCGCGAGGCAATGGTGTCGGCTTTGGCTGCCTTACCGGTTATTTTCTCGATCTCCTCAGCAAATTTCTCTTTATCGAAAATATTAACCAGTTCTGTTATGATGTTCACCTCACCGCTCTCGATATGGGTGTCGATAAGTTTCTGTATCTGTCCCTCGAATTGTTTGTAGTCAATGGTATCGGAATAGCGTTCTTGAACGGCCTTGCGAAGTTTGAGAAACATCGCAAGGTCGGTTTTGTATGTGTCGATATCCTTTTCGGACGTGTTTTTGTGAAACTCAATGGAGGACAGGGCTATTTTCAATGCACGGGCAAAGGCGGTGAGTTTTTCGTAAAAATCGGCACGTATATCCTCTGCACGCAGCAACTCTCCATAAGCCTCAAGGTCTCTTTTGTTGGGTATGGATTTGAAAATATCCCAAAGCTCGGAATGTTTCTGAGGCAGTTTGGAAATCTCGTCTGTAATATCCGTAAATGTACCTTCGAGGTCTTGGGCATCGAAATCGGTGTAGATGTCCAGAGCGGAGTTCAGAGCACCGAGTACGCCGTAATAGTCCACTATATAGCCGAAGTCTTTGTCGTCGCATACCCGATTCACCCGGGCAATGGCTTGCAAAAGCGTGTGGTCTTTCAGTTTGCGGTCGAGATAGAGAACGGTGTTTTTAGGCTCATCGAATCCTGTTAACAGTTTATCGACTACAATGATAATCTCGGGATCGCTACTGTTTTTGAAGCGATTTATGAGGTTTGTTTCGTATCGTTTGGAGGTGCCGTGCTCATCCATCATCCGTTTCCAGAAGGCCAGTTCCATATTTGACGTCTCTCCGTAGGCCGTTTCTTCTCCTTCCCGGGTGTCGGGAGAGGTGATCAATACTTCCGATGACACGATGCCAATTTCATCCAAAAACTTTTTGTATTGAATGGCAACGCGTTTTCGGGGAACAACGAGTTGTGCTTTGAATGTAGTTCCTTGCCAACTTTTCTTGAAATGGAGCGAAATGTCCCAGGCTATGGCATAAATACGTTGCTCTGCTTGATTCAGCTGATCCGCCCGACTGAATTTCTTTTTCAAGTCGGCTCGCTGATACTCGGTTAATGGCTCGCATACTTTATCAAAAAACAGATCTACCGGATTCTCATGCACCAATTGCGGTACCAATCGCCCTTCGTAGAGCAGCGGCACTACGGTGCCATCTTTGACGGCTTGGTCTACGGTGTAGACCGGTTGAATCATACCCCCGAATTTTATTGCCGTGCTTTTCTCCTTTTTCATCAGGGGCGTTCCGGTCATTGCAATAAAGCAGGCGTTGGGCAACGTTTTATTCATTTTGATGCCCATCTCGCCATATTGGCTGCGGTGTCCTTCGTCGATGAGAACGAAAATATTGGGGTCGGTCAGCGGTTTTTTAATGCTTTTGACGGCGGTTTCAAACTTGTTGATTATGGTGGTGATTACGGCATCGCTCTTGCTTTCGAGCAGCTCTACGAGTTGGCTGCCCGTTTTGGCATTTTCGACATATGTGCCGCATTTCTTGAACGTAGAGGTGATTTGACGGTCGAGGTCTGTGCGGTCGGTCACCAATACTATTTTGGGATTTTGAATCGATTTGTCGAGTATAATCGCTTGTGCCAGCATGACCATCGTGAGCGACTTGCCGCTGCCCTGGGTATGCCATATGACGCCGCCGCGACGTTTGCCGCCTTCGATACCCCGGATGCGATCCATCGTTTTTTGAACGGCAAAAAACTGCTGATAGCGAGCCACCTTTTTGATGCCGTCGTCAAAGAGCGTAAAGCGGTACATGATGTTGAGCAGTCTTTCGGGGCGACAAAGCGAATACAGGTATTCGTCCTGCACGGATGGGGTGATGGGCGAGTCGTACAGATGCTCGAAGTGCCCACGCACGTATCCGAAACGTTCGCCGAACAACTTCGGGTTCATCTGTTTTTGGTTTACCTTTTGCAGTAATGTCTGCTTATATTGCTGTTGTTCTTCGCTGTTTGCAAATTGCTCCGTCCATTTAGCCCAGAATTTTTCGAGGGTCGCCGTAGTGGCATAGCTTGCCGACTGGGTAGCAATGGAGAGCAGCAGGGCTGAGTAGACATAGAGTGAACGGATGCCGTCCTCTTTCTGGTTGCGCAGGTGTTGCGATACGGCTTGCGTGAGCGACTCTTTGATGTCGGGGCGTTTGCATTCAATCACACAGAGCGGAATGCCGTTTACGAACAGCACCATATCGGGGCGGTAGGTGTCGGTCATACCTGTGCGGCTGACGGCAAATTCTTCGGTGACGTGGAAGACGTTTCTTTTGGGGTTTTGCCAGTCGATGTATTGGAGCGTAAAGCTCTTTTTGTCGCCGTCAACGCTTTGCTCCAGCGTTTTGCCTGCGGTCAATAGGTCGTACACGGACTGGGATGCCGATGCAAAACCTTCGTCCATGGGTAGGTTACGCAGTGCTTCGATGCCGTTCGTGATATTTTGCGTAGTAAAAACGGCAGTCTTGGTGGAGCTGACCTGCAAGGTGTTAATCTCTTCGAGTTGTTTTCGCAAAATCGGTTCGAGCAACACATTTGCCGTGTTGCCCTCGCGCAATTCCAACGCCTCTTTGGGCGAGAGATAGGTGTAGCCCAGTTTCTCCAGCAGCATCAACGCCGGAATCTGCGATATATGGTCTTCTAAGAATGATAGGTGCATGTTGAAAATAATTTATCGTTTTCCCATTGCGAGGGATTATTCTTAATATACGCGGCAATTTTGTGATATGAAATTTCATTGCGAATGATATGTTCATAATAATTGCGTTGCCAGAGTTTATATCCATTTGTATTTTGTAATACATTGATACGTTTTGCCGAAAATGTTTTCAATTGCCGCACAATTTCCGACAATGGATGCATCGTAGGGGCAGGTTCTAAACCTGCCCTGTTGCATTTATTCAACGCCCTGTTGCATTTATTCAACCCTGCCCTGTTGTCGTTGCATTTATTCAAACCCGCCCTGTTGTCGTTCACGACATGATTTTTGTCGTTCATGACATCATTTTTGGGGGCGATGATATGATTGTTATTGTCGATGATATCATTGGTATCGTCAATGATATCATTGTTATCGTCGATGATATGATTGTTATTGTCGATGATATCATTGTTATCGTCGATGATATCATTTAGATTTGGGGCGGGTTTGGAACCCGCCCCTACGGGGATGGCGACGTTGGGACAATCCGAAACGATGGCGATGATGCCGTGTATATGATTGGGCATAACACAAAATTCATCCAAAACGATATTGTTGTTGTGATTGGGTAAATCAAACCATGTATTGTTCACAATTTTCCCCGCATCATTCAATTTCATTTCACCTTCCACGATTTCTCCAAAAATGTGTTTTCTATCTTGGCAACAAATGGTAATGAAATATAATCCCGATTGCGAATAATCGTAATTTTTGAGACGAATAGACCGTCTGTTATGAATATTAGGGTTGTATGTCATATTTTCATTCGTTTTTTACCGGTTAATAATTGTTGCATAAGGGCGCGTTTTTGGGTGCGGAGCAGGTCGAGGCGGCGTTTTGCCAAATCAATCTCCGCATCGGCGGTTGATAGTTTTTCGGCTATTGATTTTTGTTCTGGAAGAGATGGGATATCAAAATATTTTTGTTTTAATTCTCTCATGTGTCTACTATAACCTAAGTTTGGTATTGTTGTATTACAAAGCAGATAGTAGCCAAATTTAATATCGACATTGGTTTTTGTGTGAATGCACTGAATGCCATCCGCACCAACTATAAAATTAAAATCTACCCATTTGATTATACGAGTGTGATCTCCAAATATTATTACAGGTGAATTTGTAAAGCATTTGTCTTTGTCAGAGAATCCAATAATAAAATCTTGCCCTTGGTCGACAACAGGATATTTTCCTACCTCTTTGTATTCTGATTTTTGTATTTGATATTTCTTTACATTCAATACCGTAAATGCAGTTTCAAAATCAACAGTTTGCCATAAAGATGAGTTACTGGAGAGGTGGGGTTTTGGAGTGAGAAGGCGTTGCATAAGGGCACGTTTGCGTGTTTCGAGCAAAACGACTATTTTCGCCTGCCGCTCAATTGCCTCGTCCCAACATCCCAACACCTCTGCAATTTGCTTTTGCTCCGCAAGTGGTGGAATAGCTAAGTGTATAGATTTTAATTGACCTGCTGTAACAAGTGGCTGACCTGAGCCAAAAACCAACTTGTTTACATTAAAATATAATAGTTGATTATATGCAAATTTGAAATTATAGCAATCTTTATTTGATACAATAAGTGTATTATCTGAAACATCATATAATCCATCTGCAATATTTATTGTTCCTGCATTAGCCCCAACTCTTGCAACTAAGATTGCATGCTTGACATATACAAAATCATCACTATATCCTATTATTCCTGTTGAGCCATATACGGGATATTTTCCGTAATGATTTTTAGTTTTATTTTTACCCGAAGATATATTGTAGCATATCTCGCCTAATCGTTTCACCTCCCATTCCTGCGGAATTACCCCCAGCGGCGAATCTTTATATCCTTGTGGTATGTTTGTTTGCTTATTCATCGTCACTGTTTTTAAGTTGTTTCCTCTGCTTAGTCTCGACCTTAGCGATATTCTCTGCCACAGGCAAATTTTCGGGCATCGTTCCGCCCAGCTCCTTGATCGTTTGCCGAACCTTGGCTCCGACTTCATAATGAGCTTTGTTGGCTTTTGTCTTGCCCTTAATTTGCTCACGCTTTAGCTTCTCTTCGGTTTGGGTGGCTCGGAATAAATTTGCCGCAAGCTCCGTACTTCCCATGTGGTCGAGAATCTTTTGGCTCTTTTTCAACCCTTTTTTTGCGTGTATCTCCTTTGCCCCCAGTCCGCCATAAAGCCCTTGGTAGCCATGATTCTGAAAAATTGCATAATCAAGTGGCTCAATAACTCCCGCTCCTTTTGCCGCATCGGCAAGTTGAGAATTATGTCGAGCCAACTCATCTCTTAAAAACAGCCGCTTCTCCTCTTCCGTCGAGAGGCGATTGTAATCGTCCATCTGCTTGATTTCGGCAATGCGTGTCTGAACCGCAAAATAGGTTTGCCCTTGAGCTACAACCGACTTACTCGGATCGGCATTCTGAACAATCAGATAACAGGCATAACGTGAGAGTTTGACTGATGGCAATGGACGTTCTGCCCCAGAACCGATACCGACCATTTCGTTGATATCAACGAAATGGTTTTCGATAAGCTGACTACTATTCCGGCATGCTTCTTTTGCCTTGTCTATGACATTCGTAAAATTTCGAAAATCTGTGTATTCCAACACTCTGGAAAGTTCTCTTGCTTGCCAGTATTCAGTGCCGTTTTCGTCCACTTTCCTTATTTGTTCAAATAAGGAGTGGCGTGGATTTGATATTTTGTTACTCATTGCATTCCCCTTTCTTTGCTTTTTTAGCCTTCTTTTCGATGCTTTTGATACTTTCCAAATATGCCTTTTCGACAGAGGTAAGGGTGGCGACTTGGAATTTGCGGTATTCACCCTCCGCCTTATCGACAGCACGTTTGTGGCTTATGGCTCCTGCACCGTCTAACAACTTCGAGCCGGTTGCGGTCAATATCCTATCCAAATGCTCTATGTAGTCGTGCATATACATCGGGGAGTGGTTCATGGCCTGAATCTCGGCAAAGTCGAAATATCCCGAAACAAGATTATTCAAAACCTTCAACTCTCGTTCATCGAGATAATTCTTCGCTACACGCACCTCCTCTCTGGTCGGTAGTTCCCCCGAAAAATGAGTCAGTCCCATAAACGGTTTATCTGCATCGGCTCGTTCATAAATCACCTCGGCAGCTGTATGTCCGTGTGCTGCAAAATGGAGCTTATTCTGCACGATCTTGAAAAAGCGAATAGACTCTTCGCTCTTAGGGTTATAATCCACACTTGTGGCATACAAGTCCAAAACTTGGCGATACAGGACCTTCTCTGAAGAGCGAATATCCCGAATACGGTTCAACAGCTCGTACCAATAGCCTCCGCCTCCGATTTGTTTCAACCGCTCATCATCCATCGTAAAGCCCTTGATAAGATACTCCTTGAGCCGTTCGGTAGCCCAGCGCCTGAACTGTGTCGCATTTTTCGAGTTAATGCGATAGCCTACAGATAGAATGGCATCTAAATTATAGTGTACTATATTTCTATTCACCATTCTTGCTCCTTCGGGACGAACTACCGAGAATTCCTCGGTAGTTGCCGCGGCATCAATTTCACCCTCTGCAAAGATGTTCTTCAGGTGCAAGCCCACATTGTCTGTCGAACAATCGAATATTGTTGCAATCTGAGATTGAGTGAGCCAAACGGTTTCATTCTCAAATTTCACGTCGATTTTTATCGCGCCATCTTCTGTGCTATATATGACAATGTCACTCTTAGTTATTTCGTCCATATCGCACCGTTTTAAAATCCCAGCTCTTTTAAATATTCTTTCATCTTAGATTGCACCTCAGAAAGTTCCTTTTCAAGCGTATCAATCTCTTTTTGCACGGCAACGATGTCAATCTCTTCTTCTTCCTCGTAGGTGTCCACATAGCGTGGAATGTTCAGGTTGTAGTCGTTCTCGGCTATCTCGGCACGCGTGGCAACATAAGCATATTTCTCTTCGGCAATGCCTGCGGAAAGTTTGCCCTCTGCAAATTTGCAATAGACATCGACAATATGTCCGATATCTTGGGGACGGAGCCGGTTCTGGTTTTTGCCGTTCTCGAACTCGCGGCTTGCATCAATAAAGAGCACGTTATCGGTCTTCTTGCCCTTGTTGAAAATCACAATGGCCGCAGGAATGCCTGTTCCGAAAAAGAGGTTTGCAGGCAGCCCAATTACAGCCTCCAGAATATTTTCGTCGACAGTCTGCTGGCGGATTTTGCCCTCGCTTGCACCTCGAAACAGTACGCCGTGAGGAACAACTACGCCCACTTTGCCGCGGCCCTCGTAGGCAACTTCTATCATGTGGCTGATAAATGCCCAGTCTCCTTTACTCTTCGGGGGAGTACCTCGCCAAAAACGGCTATACCGGTCGTGTTCTGCATCTTCTGCACCCCATTTATCGAGCGAAAAGGGCGGATTTGCAACAACGGTGTCGAACTTCATCAGCGCATCGCCATCTTTGAGCTTCGGATTGCGGAGGGTGTCGCCCCAACGGATCGTGGCACTGTCAAAACCATGCAACAGCATATTCATCATGGCCAATGCCCAGGTGCTGCCGTTCAGCTCTTGCCCGTATAGCGAAAAATTAGTACTGCCAACCTCTTGACCGGCCTTAATCAGCAGTGAGCCGGAACCGCAAGTTGGGTCGCAGATTCTTGCGCCGGGTTGGCTTTTGGTAAGTTTTGCAAGTAATGTGGACACCTCTTCTGGGGTATAAAACTCTCCCGCTTTTTTTCCTGCATCACTTGCAAAATATTGAATTAAATACATATAAGCTCCGCCAATAGCATCACGGCTATCAAGAGCTGATGTGTCAAATTTTAAACGTTCATCCGAAAAATCGATGAGCAGATTCTTTAGACGAGTGTTTTTGTCCTTCGCCTCACCGAGGTTGCTGCTGTTGAAACTGATATTGCGGAAAATGCCGCTGCCGTCTTCACTGCTCAACTTCTCGCGATTGGCTTCTTCGAGGTCGGCAAGAGCAATATCTATCAGTTCTCCGATATTGGTGTCGTTGCGGTGTTCATACAGGTAGTCAAAGGTGCTATTGTTAGGTACGACGAAACGCTCGTGTCGCATGGCTCGTTTTGCCCTGTCTTCGTCTCCTTCGTATCGTTCCAGATATTCGTTGTATTTAGACTTGTTTACGTCACTCACATATTTCAAAAAAAGCATGGTCAGGATATAGTCCTTATACTGGCTTGGGTCGATTACGCCGCGAAACGTATCGCAAGCCTTCCAGACCACTTTATTGATATCGTCTTGAGTAATTTTAGTCTCCATTTTGTATGATGTTTTTTAATTCGTAATCCATGATTTGCCGGCGTTTGACGGATATTGCTTCGCGCAATTGCCGCTCCCTTTTTTGCAGTTTTGCAATTTCGACGATCTTTTTTTGTGTAGTTATTAGCGGCAACGGGATTTCAATGTCTTCAAGCATCGCTTTGGTGATGGAGGGGATCGAAGTGCCTACCGCATTAGAGCTAAGTAATGTTAGAGTCGATGGGAGGTTGAGGAACCAATTTATGTATTCAGGTTCCACAATATCGTTTTTGGTAACTCGTATAACCAGGAAAGAGGATGAAGCGATGCATTTTTCATGATGTCCGGTAAAAACAGTACAGAAATTTTTGGTGCCTTTCGCTGCAAATAACAAGTCTCCCACGTTCAAGTAATGGTTGTGATTTTTGGCATTGGTTGAAACCGATGTTTTGGTATTTTCGAATATAACACCTTCGCTGTCAAAATCATTCACCTGTAAATACATGGAATTTGGACTTGGAGATGCTTTGGCGTATATTCCTGTTTGTATTTCTGATATATCTTTGAGTTTCCACATGTTTATGGGATTCGTAATTCGTCTACAAAAGTATAAATAATTTTTGAATTAACAAATTATTTTCAAGTAATCTTTCTACTGAATTATTTTTGATTTGGTCTTTTCAAATAAATAGTCGTAAAAATGAAGGTTTACACTCGATATTCACGATTATATGGAAAGAAGCTTTACCATACGGTTATTTCCTTTTAAGGCTCTCCGCTTCTTGGCGGAGTTGCTCGGCTTGTGCCTCTTTTTGGCAGGCTTGTGCTAACTCTCCGACACATTATTCGAGATGTTGTTCGTGCTCCTCTCCCATCTTTCGCAGGGAGCGTTGCTTCTGCTTGTCGGGCTCGAATGTGAATATGGTTTCGAGTTTGAACAGGTTGTGGTATATCCGGTCGCGGGTCATATTGAATCTCGCCATCGCTGCGGTACAAAATGAACCGGAAATGCACTAAAAACGATCGTCATCGCTTATGTACCCAAAAAAAGACGTTCTTGAGGAACGCCTTAGTAATCATTTGTAATAGATGGTAATCGTTGGTAATCAGCAATTATTTGCCGATGCAAAAACGCCCGAAAACGGTTCCTAAAATTTCATCGGTAGATACGGAACCGGTAATCAATCCTAAATAATACAATGCCCGGCGGACATCTACCATAATCAAATCGCCCGAAATGTGGGCGTCCAATGCCTTTTTAACGGCCTGTACGGAGGTCAGTATATGTTGCATGGCTTCGTAATGGCGAGCATTGGAAAGTAAAGTCGTGTCGGCTTGCATTCCTACTTTCACCGATGCCAGCAACTCGCGTACAATCAAGGCTATATTTTCCCTTCGTTTGGCGGATATAAACACAATATCGTACTCGTTCCAGGCTTGAAAATGAGGAGGTAGCTCTTCCAATACGTCGATTTTATTGGCCACTATGATAAAATGTTTTTTCGAGAGGTCCATCCGTCGATGAAAATCGGCTATTTCCCGATTCACTTCTTCTACTGTGGTTGTGGCAATATCTACCATATATAGGATAACCGACGCCTTTTCTACGGCTTTATAGGTTCTTTCGATTCCAAAATTTTCAATCTCGTCATCGGAATTCCGGATTCCGGCGGTATCGATAAACCGGAACGACGTTCCCTCCAAGGTAATCATATCTTCCACGGTATCGCGAGTGGTACCGGGAATGTCCGAAACAATGGCGCGTTCTTCGTTTAATAAAGCATTCAGTAAGGTTGATTTTCCCACATTGGGCTTTCCGATAATAGCAACGGGGATCCCATGTTTGATGGCATTTCCCATTTGAAATGAATGGGTAAGGGTCAGCACTTCTTTTTCGATATCGAGCAACAGGCGGTTCAACGCTTCTCTATCGGCGAATTCCACATCTTCGTCGCTGAAATCGAGTTCGAGTTCCATCAAAGCCGCAAAGTCTACGAATTTCTGACGCAGTTCGGATATGGTTTTGGAAAACCCTCCCCGCAACTGGTGGATCGCCAGTTGGTGAGATGCGTATGAATGGGAATCGATTAAATCGGCTACGGCTTCGGCTTGAGAAAGATCGAATTTTCCGTTTAAAAATCCTCGTAATGTAAATTCTCCGGGTTCTGCCAAACAGGCTCCCGAAGCAATAAGTGTTTCCAATATATGTTGTTGAATATACAACGAACCGTGGCATGAAATCTCCAGGATATCTTCGCCCGTATAAGATTTAGGATGTTCAAAATAAGTAACCACGACTTCATCAATAAGTTCAGTGGGGCTCCAAAACTCGCAAAAATGAGCGGTATTGGGTAGCATCGCATCTACTACGGGTTTTCCTTTTGCATTGCATATAAGAGGGCCGCATATTTCTTTTGCCCGGGTTCCCGAGACACGTATTACAGCGATACCTCCTACTCCGGGAGGCGTAGACAAAGCACATATGGTGGTCTCTTGTTTTTTCATATTTTTCAGTATTGTATGTCGGATACGTATTTTCTATTTTTTCCAATGATTTCCGTATATCCGGTTCATCTCTTCGTCGGTAAGCTGTAAACGCAACTTCAATGTATACGGATTGGGATATAATACGGTAATATGCAACAGCAAAATTAAAAACAACAAAGCTCCTCCGTATAAAGAAATATTGGGCAAACACAAACTCAGCACCGAGATCAATAGAGCAATAACCAAGGTTATAAGGTGCAATTTGGTTAACAGCCGAGCATATTGTTCCACTTTTGTTTCCAGAATTTTTTGTTGTGCGATGATGCAATATTGTTTTTTCGAATAGTTTTGTAAAACAATTAATGCGATTATGGCCAATAGAACCATGCAAATGCTGAGTGCCATCTGTAAAGCAGCATGATGAACAGGGAAACCGAATCCGGTAAATCCGGCCACGCATACACCTATAAAAAATAACGCAATACTGAGTACGGTAATAGTAGCTTGTTTTTTAATCTTTTTAGGATATTCTTGCATTTTCATTTCAATCATTATTTAATTTGCAAATATACGTGTTTTTTACTTCCCGCATCGGCCTTTTGTAAAAACAATTATTATCGGAATTTGTGTATTTATAAAACAAAAGCATCGGTTTCTTTTTTATAAACCGATGCTTTTTATATTGTGTTCTACATCCAATGTTACAACAATCCTCTGTTTTTCAATAAGGGTTGAATAGAGGGGTCTTTTCCTCTGAAACGTTTGTACAATACCATCGGATCTTCGGTGTTTCCGCGTTCCAGCACATTGGTACGGAATGCATCGGCAGTAGTTTTATCGAACAATCCGTTTTCTTTAAATGCTTCGAAAGCATCGTTATCCAAAACGGCAGCCCATGTGTAGCTATAGTATCCGCAGCTGTATCCTCCTGAGAAAATATGTTGGAAATAGGTGCTTTTGTAGCGAGAAATAATTTCGGATATCAAACCGATGTTCGACATGGCCTTGTTTTCGAAATCGGGTAGCGTAACTTTTGTAGGTTCTGTTATGATGTGATAATCAAAATCCAATAATGAAGCTGCTATCAATTCGGCGTTGGTGAAACCTTGTCCGTAGGTACCTGCATTTTCAATTTTTTGAATCAAGGCATCGGGAATTACTTCTCCTGTTTGGTAGTGTTTTGCAAATTGTTTCATTACTTCGGGGGTACGGCACCAGTTTTCCATGATTTGCGAAGGCAATTCAACAAAATCGCGAGAAACATTGGTTCCGGCCAATGATTTGTAATGGCACTTGGAAAGCATTCCGTGCAATCCGTGTCCGAATTCGTGGAATAAGGTTTCCGCTTCGTCGAAAGTAAGCAGCGAAGGTTTGTCGCCGGTTGCTTTGGTAAAATTACATACGATTGACACTACAGGTATATTGTTTTTTCCGTCGCGAGTTTCGTATTGTCCTCTGAATTCGGTCATCCAAGCGCCGCTACGTTTGCTTTCGCGGGGGAAGAAATCCATATATAAAATAGCTATTACTTGGCCGTCGCGATACACTTCGTAAGCAGTGGCTTCTTTGTCGTATGTAGGTATTTCTTTATTTTCTTTGAATGTAAGACCGTACAGCTTATTGGAAACATCGAAAACTCCTTGAAGCACATTGTTCAATGAGAAATAAGGACGCATTTCATCTTCGTTAAGGTCGTATTTTTCTTTGCGTAACTTTTCGGAGTAGAAACGCCAGTCGTAAGGTTCCAATTGAAAATTATTTCCTTCGGCTTTAATCATTTTTTTGTAATCTGCGGCTTCTTGTTTTGCTTTTGCAATTGCGGGTTTCCAAACGTTCATCAATAGTTCGTGAACGGCTTGGGGAGTTTTTGCC
This sequence comes from uncultured Bacteroidaceae bacterium, assembly GCA_964474745.1. Taxonomy (GTDB): domain Bacteria; phylum Bacteroidota; class Bacteroidia; order Bacteroidales; family P3; genus HGM05376. The sequence continues at coordinate 17,644 of CAYYUE010000004.1, forward strand.
ATACAATCGTCCAGCGTATAAGCAGCATGTGAAGGGAATCCTAAAATTTGAGCACGTTCCAAACGTAAGTTCACAATAGAATCAATGATGTTGGTATTGTTGGTGGCTCCTGAAGTACAACGTGTAGCATAAGCTGTCCAGAGTTCTTTACGCAATTCACGGTTTTCGCAATTGGTTAAGAAAGGTAATAAACTGGGGTTGTGAATAGTAAATACGTATTTTCCTTTTGTAGAAGCGTCGGCATTGCCTGTTTCTAAAGCCGCGGCCAGTTGATCTTCTGTAAGTCCTGCTAATTTTGCTTTATCGTCAACTACCAGTTTGTAATCATTTGTAGCTTTCAATACGTTGTTTCCGAAACGCAAGGAAAGTAACGAAAGTTGTTCGTTGATTTCGCGGAATCGAGCTTGTTTGTCTGCCGGCACATTGGCGCCTCCTCTGACAAAACCTTTGTAGGATTCTTCTAACAAGCGCATTTGTTCGGGGCTTAAGCCCAAGTTGTCTTTTTGATCGTAAACGGCTTTGATGCGTGCAAAGAGTTTTGCATTTAAACTGATGTCGTCGCCATGTTTAGAAAGTTTCGGCATTATTTCAATCGCAATGGCTTCCATGGTATCGCTATTGTTGGTTTCCGAAACATTGAAAAATACGGACGACACTTTGTTCAACAATTCGCCGGTGTATTCCAAGGCCTCTACGGTGTTTTCAAATGTAGGTGCTTCGGTGTTATTTACAATGCTATCTATTTCTGCAATTTGTTGACGCATTCCTTCTTCGAAAGCAGGAATGTAATGTGCTGTTTTGATTTGATCAAACGGTGGAACTCCGTAGGGGGTGTTCCATTCGGTAAAAAAAGGATTGTCTTTCATCTCATTTTTGTTATTACTGCATGCACCTAATAACAGCGCCATGCAACTAATAGTTAAAATTTTCTTTGTCATGTTCTTGTGTATTTATGTTTTTTTTAATTCGTAGATGGGGTCTCTTGGGGCTTTTCGCTCTTTTGGTTTTTTCCGGGTTCCAGCACTTCGAATAATTTCTCCAGTACGTTAGCATCCAACTTTTTTCCAATAATTTTTTTATCTTTATCCAGCAAATATACTACGGGAGTGGATATGATATCGTACACTTCGCGCCAGTCCACATTTGCGGAATCTCCATTGTAGTTATCCCAATGCAATCCTTTGTCTTTGACAAATTTTTCCCATTTTTCGACATCGCCGATATCGGTATTTACGGCAAATGTACCTATGTCGTATTTGTCTTTGTTTTCGTCGTAGAATTTATATAAAGCGGGAATAACGGTGGCACAATGTCCGCATGAAGGAGCCCAAAACACCAACAAGGTATATTTGTTCGGAATTTGATATATGGAATGCCATTGACCTTGTTTATTCTTCAAAATCAACTCGGGAGCAGGTTCTCCAATCAACAGTTTCTTCCACCGCATGGCACGTTTGGCTTCTTCGTCTATGGATGTAGGGCTAGCCCAAAAAGCATCTCCCGACATATAATATTTTTCAATCATATGTACATAGATGGCATCGTAACTCATGACACTGCTTTTCAAATACTTTTCTGCGATATACAGCACCAAATATTTAAACACTTCTTGGGAAGGACGGGAGCGTTCTACCAGCATATCCGCATATTTGATGATGGTTTCGGGAGATGCTCCGTTGAGGTATTCATCGAAATAGCTATCTATTTTATTGTAAAAAACATACGCCGGAGTCCGTACCATCATATCGTTATCCAATGCCGTATTGTCAAAAAAATGAGTACAATAGTAAGTATACCGTTGAGCATGGGTAAGGGAGTCTCCTACGGAATCCACAACAGGGACTTCAATTTCTTTTGTGGCCCTCATCATAATAGATAATACGTAATCGGGGTATTTAGTAACATATTCATTATTGATACTGTCTAAAAACAGCCCCATTTTTCTGGTGATCGTTTTCATATCCTGATCAAGGTTCGTGGCATTTTTACGTACCGAATCCACTTGCCTATTCATATGGTGGCGCATTTTTTGATATTCAAAAAACTTTTCATTTTCCGGAGATCCGGTGACCTTCATATGTGCCGTCCAATTAGATTCGTCGGTAGTGAACTTGTAATTCAGCGGTTCTTTATTTACTGCAAACTCAACGAGTTTATCTTTATTGTTGGTAAAAAAATACAATCCGGGATATAGTTTTTTCTTGGCATCTTCAAAAATAAACTGCCCTTTTTTATTCATTACGGCAGTATCAATAGCATATTGGTTTCTATTATAGTATTGCCCCAAATATAGAACGGTATCGTTTGCATTATTTATCGATACTATAAATTTATATCCTTCTTTCTGTACTTCTTTTTTAGCAGCATAACAAGCAACGTTACTCAGTATCAAAAGTGCTGCTATACTCAACATTCTATTAAGCATGATCTTATATATAATTGATTTTTATTAGTTACTTACCTTGTATTTTGTACTCCAAGTTGAATTTGAAATGCAAAAATACGGAATTATAGAAAAACGACAAAGAAAATAGATTATTTTCAATAAGGACACATTCGTTTTGTATATTTAACGATACATCAATAAAGATTTCGGTTTACACATTGGGGCAGTATAGGAATATTTTTTTCAGTTTCCATGGGTTTTATGAAGTAAATCTGTTTTCTCATTATAAAACAATACTAAAAAGAGCATCTCTTCGTTTATAAAAGCGTAAAATAAAGTTTATAAGGATTGAAAGGTATACAAAAATTCATATTCATATTATGTTGTTTGGGCGTTTCCTCTTCGCTATTTGCGCAAATAGCGGGAAATTCAACAGCATCCTTTCTTAATTTAACTCCTTCTGCCCGCACCGCAGGGTTGGGAAGTTATTTTATTTCCGTAAACGACGATGACATCAATGTCGCAATCAATACGCCTTCGTTGATCAACAAAAATATGAACAATGTTGTAGCATTGAATTTTGTAAATCATTTTTCAGGAACGAACTACGGCTCTATTGCTTATGGAAAAACGTTCGAAAAGCTCGGGAGTTTTGTATTCAATTTTCAATACATCAACTACGGAAAGTTTGAAAGTTTCGACGAGAATGAAAATTCACAAGGTACTTTTTATGCTGCAGACTATCTATTAAGTATCGGATGGGGTAGAAATTTGAACGACAATTTCACTATTGGAGCAAATTTTAAACCTATTCTTTCTCAATACGAACAATATACTGCTTTTGCAGTAGCTTTTGACCTGGCCGCAAGTTACACCAGCAACAACGAATTGTTCAGCGTTACGGCCATGGGGCGTAATATCGGGGCACAACTTGTTACTTTTAACGGAGAAAGCGAAAGTTTGCCTTTCGAATTATCGATAGGGCTTTCTTATAAATTGGAAAATGCTCCTTTCCGTATTTATTTTACGGCTACCGAATTGCAGAAATGGAACCTGCGTTATGAAGACCCTCAAAATCCTACGTTCGAAACGGACCCTTTTACGGGTACGGTTACTAAAGAAAGCGCATTCGTAGGAGCTTTAGACAATCTGGCTCGTCATGCCGTTATTGGAATCGAATTCTGTCCAAGCAAGGCTTTTCATATTCGATTGGGATATAACTATCGACAAATGAAAGAAATGCAAGCTGCCACCGGTTTCAACTTCAGCGGTTTTTCGTATGGCGTAGGCATTCGCGTAAAGAAATTTTATATCAGTTATTCCCGCAACAATTACCATCAAAACCAAGCTCCGAATTTTATTTCTATTTCCACCGACCTGAATCGATTTTTCAAATAAACAGAAAGAAGACTCTGCATGTTTTTCTTTTAAACGATATCTATACTGTAGAGAAAAATGAAAAAAACACTGTTTTTGCCTATACTGCTGTTCCTGGGAGGAATTGTATCGTATACAATCGCCCATCGTACAATCTCCGATGAGGTTGTATGGAAAAATACGAACCGTACAACTTTAGGCCGCATCATGACTGATTTGCCGTCCATGGGGTATTTCTCCGGAAAAGGCATTTCTCAAACTACTCAAAAGCCGGATACGGGGTTACCATCCGCCGTATTACAACGAAAACAGTATCAAGTTATCGGAAAAGTTTTATCTATAGAACTCGAAAAGAGGAAGCGTAATGTTTGCTTGAAAAACGGCAAAACAACAATAGTCAAAATAGAAGTAACTTCTTCAATGACAGAAGGTATTCATCAAAATGACACCCTATATTGTGAACTGGTGCAAAAGCCTCGCATACATCCGGTTGTAGGAAGAGAGTATGTTTTTCAATCTGACAAAATGAATCGTAGCCACGCCAAAGGTATCTATATGTTTGCTGTCGATATAATGGACTTGGTTTATTAATTCCAAGTGATGGTAATCCCCACATGAGCATAAGGGTAAAAAATGTTCTCCGGTAATCATTGACATATGGATCCATAGAACTCTCTGCCTTTTCTTCAAAGCAGGTATTCAATGTATATTTGTCATTCATGGTAAACTCAAACAGGCAGATACGTTTTTCCGTGGTGTTGTTTTCTTTTTTAGGTTTTTGAAGTATCTGTATTTTGTTGAATACTACTATATAACATATCTATAGTGGAATGTTTGCTTGAACTGAAAATTTTTCCTCGGGCAAGTTTGAGAGATCGATATATTTGATAATTATTTCTTATATCCATCATGGATTGCAGTTATTCATAACGATTCCTCCGTTTTTACTTCAAAACTACCTCCTAATTCTACTTCAAATCCGCTTTCTAGATTAACATCGTTTGCAGCATCAAATATAACGGTTGCACCTCTTTTAATTTTTACAAGACCTTGAGGCTTTGATGTCGTTACATTTTCACCTGCATAAAAATATTTTCCATAAATGTATCTATCCGAATAAAATGATTCATTTTGAATATACATGTTGTCGAGATTTTTAAGATAGGGAATGTAGTTATGTTTCGTTATTGTGACCAAATAAGGTTGTGGAACACCAATAAATCCACCAGATGAAACATTTTTTAATACTTCATAATAACTATTTCCATTGTCCAAAGCACTCATAACACAAATAGTTGCTCCATTTACACCTCCCGTATTTACAGTAATATTACCATTCTGGGTCTCGGAAATACTTACGTTTGTAAATTTTGAAGGTATGGCCGTCCATATCTCTGTCTCAGGACAACCGATTAGATTATGAGAGAAACAAACATACTGATCATAATAACTTTGTTTTGAAATGGCTTCTACAATCCCCATATGGAATGAGATGTTAAATGCTATGATATTTGCAAACTTGATGAATAATCCGCTTGATCTCTGAACATAACCATTACGAGTATTGCCCAAATAAGCAGGGCCTCCGCCCTTACTAATGCATGTAAATACTTCTCCCATATTTCGTTCTCCATCGGGTGTTTCATAGTTATCAAAAGGCATTGTTTTGCAAGAAATTGAATAATAAATTGAAGGATGGTGGATATTTGTCATATTGTCAAACCCATTTTCCGATTCCTCTATGTCACAACAACCGGCGTATCCATTCTCAAAAGAAGTAATTTTATATTTCGAATTTTCTTCATAAGCATTAAATTCTTTTGTTGCAACTGCAATATTTGTTGGTCCTCCATGTGCCAAAAAACTGCAAAAACCGTAATAATTATTAAATTCGGAAATAACATCATGTCCTGTGGGAAAAGAAGGAGTAGATGAGGTATTGCCTCCTCCTTGTTCTTGATGTATAAGCGATGTACACCATGTTGTTACACTTGAAATATATGCTGCCCAATTATATTGTTGCATTTGGTCTGCTTGTGTGTAATAAGATTTGATTAAATAATCGTAATCGCCTTTACCCGGATTGGATTCGTATAAAATCACCTTTCGTGTCCAATTTTTTACCTCATCCGGATTCGAAACAAGAACTCTTCCTATATAAACTTCAGGTTCAAAATCCACATGATCGGAAGGTTCTCCGTATCGACCGTCATTATCTGTATCCCAGTCTCCATCAAACTCTGCAAAATATAAATCCGTAGGTATTATAAACGAGGTATCTGTCGTATTGTCTATATTATACCCATGACGAATGGGGAGAATGTCACTGTTGCCTCCCAATAAGGCATACTTTACGCCATTTCCATTATTATAAGCATCGGCGAGAAACTGACGTAGTTTTCCGGCATCGTCATGAATACCCGAAATATGGTCTCCTATATAATTTGATTGTATGGTTTCTATGGTTATCAATTGTATAGGGATCCCTTTTCTCCGTTTCCATGCCATAAATTTGCTAAATGCCGGAGCAAGGTTTTGGCTTGTTACAATCACATAATCACAATTAATTGCTATGTTATTTCCTACGCTATCTTGAATTGAAAATGGTGTTACATTTTGTTTTTTATTTATTTCCGAACAACTTCGAATAGTGGAAAATGCATTTATATCCGAAGTGTTTTCAACAATGCTTCCCAATATACTCCTCAACTCGTTGCTATCTTGCACCATTGTTCGGTTATTTGATCTTGTGCTCTTCTCTGTGTAAGTCAAAGAAAAATGTATCGTATCAAAATATTCCAATTTGTTTTGAGTGGCGTAATATTGACAAGGAAATATGGCCACTGTTACAAGATGGTTTCCCCTAAAAATACCTGTTTGTAAAATTTTTATCCGTTCTGCCGGGTAGGGTGCCTCGGAATTGTATTTTATCGTATCCGGTTTTACAAAATCGGGAATAGGGGAAAATCCAGTGGGGATAGGAGCTTGTAATGGAGCCACTTTGTTTTGTAATGTATAATTTTGTTTTGTTGTATGATTGATAACCACATTCAGATTGCCGGCATTGGAAGGTACAATAAATTTTACGTATTTCACCGGTAATGAAGGGAAACCGATGCTATCCATCATCAAAGTTTCCGGAAGTTCCACTACCGAATAAAAGTTCCCATCATCAAGGCTATCTTCGGCAATAACAATAGAAGAAGAGAATGTAGCTTGGTAATGGATTTGTCCATACAACATGGTGCCTATAGAACATATCACCAATATGTTCCAAAAGATGTATTTTTTAATCATGGAATGGTATATTTAATAGTAGATATTTTGTTATTTAACAATAAATTTTCCCGTATAAGTTTTCCAGCTTGAATCAATTGCTTTATAAACATAAAATCCCGGCCGATACTGTTTTGTTGGCAATACTAATTCAGATTGCATTTGAACATCATAACTACCACATAAATTCCCATTGCAATCTATTATTACAATGGATTTGATATTGTTTTCTCCAAAATTAAAATGGATGTAGTTACTTGCCGGATTGGGATACACCGAAATTCGGGTTACGGTTTCCGCAGCTTCAATATGCAGAACAGGGAAACAATCAGGGTATTCAGTATTATAGTATTGTGTTACTCCATTTTGTTTAAAACAAATTAAGTCATTGTAAATATTATCGATTGGCAAATCTCCTGATGTAAACAACAACCCTCGAATATTCCCTATCCCTTCAATCCACTCAACCCAAGGAATATCGTCAAAGCGGATTCGTTTGCGTAATGTTCCGCCTATTTCAACCGTATCAATCCGATTTACGATTAACCAATAAAGATTATACATTCCTCCATTTCCTCCTCTCAGGGTATCTCCAACAGCTACAGAAAAGTCATATAACAATACTTCTCCGGTTTCATCAAGATCACGAGGTTTGTGAGAATGAATCCAATTTCCTTTATAGAAAATCCGTTTGTTTTGATCTTCACGAATCCCTCCAACGCAAGTAGCTGTTGATTTGTTGAAAACAGAGTCACAAAACAAATACAGCTTTTTATACGAAATACCATTCATTATTGTATCTTCCCCGTTTAGGGTAAATCGTTCATAATTTTTAATTTTAGGCCATTCTGATTCCGAGAAAAAATACACTTCACTCCAGATAGCCCCCGAAGTGGGGAAAGGAATGTATTGATACCCTTGGCTGTATACGGTTCCCAAGAAACCCGCCATCAGTAAAATAAAAATACTCTTTTTCATATCTTATTGTTTATTGGGTGAGTATCATTTGTTTTGTATCCACCATTAGCCCATCTACCACCAATGTATACAAATACATGCCTGCGGTTAATGATGATGCTTCTACAAATACGCTTCCTTCTTCAAAAGAAGTAATTGTGAAAGACTGTATTAATGTACCGATCATATTAAATACATACAAAGTTGCTTGTTGTGAACCGGCAGGGATGTAATATCGAATTTCGGCGGTTGAGGTAAACGGATTGGGTGTATTTTGAAATAACAACGCTTCTGAACCTAAAAAAGTGGACGATGAAGATTTTTGTACGTGTTTCTTGTCGGTTGTATTGGATGTTGCACTTTCGGACAATCTGTTTTGGAAGCTTTGCAATTGTATTTGCTGGTAGCTTATCATGCCTTGTTGTTGTTTCATGGCTGCTATAATGACCGGAATAAAACCGGCATAATCTATATACTCTTCTCCCAAGGCATCTTCTTCTATAAGTTCAGGGAATAGTTCTTTTAAGGTGCTGTTCACAAAGCCATAATGCGGATCTTCTTTTGCTTGTGCCAAGCTTCTGCCTCTCATCTCCACGCTGTCTTGCTTTTCTTTTTGGGTCCTTGTGTTGGACTCTTCGGATAAAAGTCCGAAAGTGGTGTCGGTTTGTGAATATTGTAGGGTATTCAAAGCCTGCGGACAGTCGTACCGGTAAGTAATTACATCCAGTTCGATTAGGCGTCCCAAAGGATTTTCTATCGGCATAACCTCACTTTTGTAGTTTTCGGTGGAGAGGATCTTAAAGGCATGGGCCAATACATTGCATTTGAAAACAAAACTGTTTTCGAAGAGGGTGTTATAATATCCGATAATTTGGGAAGCTGTTCCTCCGGTAGTAAGGTAGATCCCTTTTTTCCCATGCAACCATAACATATCGGTATCGGCGGTTCCGTATTCGCCAACAAAAACATTCCACCCGTTATGGTCGTACCTGCCAAAATCGCCAAAAGATAGCTTGGCTCCGGCACGGGTTTCTCCCAAGGGGCCGAAAAGGGATGCCGTTAAGGCATTGTATGGGTCATCGCCCACGCGTTGGTTTCCTATTACCAGTTTTCCGGTAGAAACAATCTTTACTTGTCCGAAAACGGTACACATAGGAAACAGGGCTATACAACAGAGAATACATTGTATTTTTTTCATATCTCTACAATTTTGATTCGTAATCTATTTTATATAGTATGGGATGGGTTCGCTACTCTTTTTCTTATCTTAAATCTGATAGGTTGTTACAAAAGAGCAGCTAGGGTTTGAGACGTTTCCGGTTCCCAATAGATAACGAATTTTTACTATGTTTGGAGAGGTTGTACAGACTCATATTGTTTTGATTGTATTCTTGAATGTTGCAAATATACTAATTTATTTTAATAATAGATTGCGGCATTGGTTATTTAACATTTTATTGTTTTCAATTTGTCACTATTTATATGATAATAAGCATTTTATTTGATTCTTTTTCTTTTATGGAGGTCTGTAGCGATTTTCCAAAATATTGTTTTTCTGAGATGTCGTTGAATGAAGTGTTAAAAAAAACGAATATCCATTTGATTTGTTTTTACATTATCACATGGAAAAAATATGGAAACAAAGGTTCCTAAATTCTTGGTTGAAATGAGATTATACCGAATTTTGTTTTTATGTTTTATTTGTATACGAGGTAATTTTGATTCATAACATTTTTTATGATCTACCTTTATTTTATACATAGGGGATTTATCAAATGACAAACAGTGCTTATCATGCAATAAACCCGTATTTGCCTATCCGGCAAATACGGGTTTGTTGAAACAGAGGTTTGTTCATATGCTTCAGATTTATCGTATACGGAAGAGTTAGAGCTCTTAATGAATGGAAGCATGTACCGGAGAGCTCATCGTATTTGGTTTGTCATTTCTTGTAGGGAAACTACAAACTTTGTATTTCTTTTTTTATTTTATCCCATTGGTTTTCACAGATCTTCACTCCTATTACTTCAATAATGTTTCCGGATAGGATTTTTCCGATGTTTGCGGATTGTTCTACGGAATAATTATTTGCCAATCCGTATAAGAAGCCTGCGGCGTAAAAATCGCCGGCACCGGTTGTATCTACGGGTTTGCTGTCGGTTACCCCGATCCGTGTTACAGCACTACGGTATTTAATGTATGAGCCTTGCTTTCCCACTTTTACAATAGCGTACTCACAGTGGTTGGCAATGGACCCTAATGCATCTTCGGGTTCTTTTCCTGTAAAAGCTCTGGCTTCTTCTTCGTTTGCAAACAAAATGTCTACATAATTTTGAGTAATGGATTGCAAAAAATCCAAATTTTCTTCTACTACATTATAGCTTGCCAAATCCAACGATACTTTTAAGCCTTCATATTTGGCCAAATGTATGGCTTTGCGAATTAAATCGTGATTTTGTACGAGATACCCTTCTATATGAAAAATATCGAATCCTTTAAATAATTCGGGCGTCAGCAATTCGGGCGTCATTTCGATAGCGGCACCCAAATGAGTTGCGAAAGTCCGTTCGCTGTCGGGAGAAATAAAAGTGGTAGCGGTTCCGCTGGGAGTTTGGCTACGAAACAATTTGGGGACAACTCCTACTTCCGTCAGCTCCGTTTCAAATAGGGATCCTATAGCGTCATGGCCTATCATTCCTATGAAAGCAGCATTGCCGCCCAGGCATGCAATGCCTCGCATGGTGTTACTTGCCGAACCTCCTGCAATAACTTGTTTTTGCATGTTCCGGATGTATTCTTGAACTTTTTTGTTTTGCTCGGCATTCACCAGCTGCATACTACCCTTTGGAAGACATAGTGTCTGAAGCGCTTCATCATGTGAAAGAGGCACCAATATATCCGTAAGGGCATTTCCCATTCCCAATATCTTTTTCATCTATAATATTAATTTACAATATATTTCCTAATTGCTCCTTTATTTTTTCAAGTTCGTCTTTCATTTCTACAACCAATCTTTGTATTTCAACATGATTTGCTTTTGAACCTATGGTATTGATTTCTCTTCCCAGTTCTTGAGCAATGAATCCCAATTTTTTACCTATAGAACCGGATTCGTCGAGCGTTTCTAAAAAGTAAACGATGTGTTTTTTCAGACGCACCTTTTCTTCTGTAATATCCAACTTTTCAAGGTAATAAATAAATTCCTGTTCAAACCGGTTTTCATCGACTTTTATGTTGATTTCGGACAGGTATTTTCGAATGCGCTCTTTGGCAATCGTGATTCGTTCTAACTCGTATTGAGGGATTTTATTTAGCTTCTCCTCTATCAAATAAATACGTTGTATAAAATCTTTCTTTAAAATTTCCCCTTCTTCTAAGCGAAATGCATCTACTTGATCAATTGTTTTTTCAATTTGACTCCGCAAAAAATCCCATAATTCCTCATGTATCATGTCGTACGGCGCCACTGTCCATACGTCTGGAAAGGTAAGAAGGGTAGGCAATATATTATCTGTCGGCTGGTTCAAATGTGTTGCCAGCTTTTCATACGCATGGTAATATGTTTTTACAACTTCCGTATTTAATTGTGAAGCGGCCGCATTGGTTTTGCGTTCTTCGATAATTGAGAAATCTATTTTGCCCCGGTCCAAACGATTCAGTAAGGACCGAATTTCCAACTCTTTTTCACGAAACAAAACGGACAGCTTCATATTGGCATCCATTTGTTTGCTATTTAACGTTTTAATTTCTATTGAAAAAGCAGCATCTTTTGTTTCGCACTGGATTTTCGCAAATCCTGTCATTGACTTCATTATATGTGTATTATTTAAATATTGACTATCAACTTTTGAAATCCTTGGGTAGCATATGTTTTATATACACCGTTTTCATTGTAAATAAAGTAGGCTTCCAAATCGGGATGTTGTTGTAAAAATTCCAGGGATTTTTCTAATCCCATCACCATAAAAGCAGTAGCCATTGCATCGGCAAGCCACGCTTGAGAGGCTACTACGGAAGCGCTTAATAAAGTATGTTCCACCGGGTATCCGGTAAACGGATTTATAGTGTGTGAGTATTTTACACCCTTCGATTCGTAGTATTTCCTATAATTCCCGGATGTAACTACGGATTGGTTATTCAGCTGTATTTTAGCTTCAATTTCTCTATCGCTATATTTGTTGTCGGCAGGTTTTTCAATACCTACTACCCAACTTCGATCCTCACTTTTCTTTCCCTTCGCTATTACCTCGCCTCCAATGTCGACCAGATAATTCTCAATCCCTTTGGTTTCTAAGAATTGCCCGAGCATATCGGAAGCATATCCTTGTGCTATTGCATTAAAATCCAGTTCAATATTTGGATCTATCTTGACTAATTGTTGATCTTTTATTGAAACTTTTGAATATCCTATGTATTGTTTTAAGCTATCAATCATAATGCTGTCAAGGGATTCTCGTTTGGAAAAACCAAATCCCCAGGCATTTACTAATTTTCCTACTGTAACGTCAAAGTATCCTTCGGTAAGTTCGGAGATTTGTATCGATTTATTCAATAAGTCAATAAATAAGGAATTTAATGCTACCTGTTCGTTCCTGTTTATTTTTCGAATCATTGAATTTTCTACCCACAACGAGGCTGTTTGGTCAAAGTCGGTCAGGATAGAATCGAACTGAAATTGAAAATTACGTCCCAAGCTATCGTAATAGGTTATTGCATAATATGTACCTTGTGCTTCGCCTGTAACTTGCATTTTCTTCAATACTTTTACAGTATCATGGCACGAAAACAACAGCGGCACGATAAACAATCCCCATAACAATTTTCTCATATCAAATACGCATTTCTATTTTTAATAAATGAAAAATGACAAAAATGTATTTTTGTCATTTCGGTTTTGCAAAGATACAAAAAAAATCTATTTCTTTACTTTTTCCTGAACATATATCCTATTGCGGTTATGATAATCAGGACAAGGACGATAACAAGTGTGGTATGCATCCATCCTTCGTAATTTCCAAATACAACCAGGATGGAAGCTCCTATAAAAGTACCTATTAGTAGAACGGCATAGGCAAGCCTTGATCCGATTCTTTGGAATACTTTGGTCAATTCTTCGTCGTTGACCAATTCGTGTTGGTGAATAACCGTTCCTTCTTTCAATTTATATAAGATTTCGGATATGTCTTTGGGTAGTTGATTGACTAATTTTACATAGTCTTGGATGGTTCCATATATAGATTCGGCTATTTTCCGAGGTTTATATTTATCGAAAATGATTTTTCGTGCATAGGGTTCGGTAATTTTATACAACGACAAATGCGGATCCAACTGTACGGCAAAGTGTTCTATTGTTGCTAATGCTTTTACTAGCATATAAATAGTTGACGGCACCTTAAGTTTGTATTTAATTAATACTCCTATACAATCATCTACTACTTTTGAAAGGTCTATTTTATTTAATGGTACGGATAAATGGTTTTCCAGTATTTGAGACAAATCGAACTCCAAGTCTTCCAGGTCGTCGAATATGGTTATGTTGCAGAGTGTCAACAACGACTGGGCAATGACACGTGGATCTCTTCTTGCCAATCCTATAATAAAATTAGCCAAAAACCCCATATCTCGGGGGCGTAAAACTCCTGTCATTCCAAAGTCGATGAATACAATTACATTATTTTTGGTAATAAAGATATTGCCTGCATGGGGATCGGCATGGAAAAATCCATACTCGAAAATCATGCGTGAGATAGCATTGGCTCCATTGTATGCAACGGCTTTGGTATCGATGCCGTTGTTTCGAAGTTTTTCTACGTTATCGGGAGTAAAGCCGTAAATGCGTTCCATGGTAATCATCCGGCGAGTGGTGTAGTTAAGGTATACTTTAGGGATGTGAACGGAGGGCATGTCTTCAAACATTTTTTGGAATCGTTTGATATTTGATGCTTCGTTATAGTAGTTCAATTCTTTTTTCATGTTTTCTCCAAATTCGGATACTAATGATACGATATTTAGGGAAGCCATTTCGGGATAACTTTCTACAAATTTTTTAGATAAGCGATGGAGTAGGAATATGTCTAATTTGATTTTTTTCTCAATATTAGGCCGTTGTATTTTGACCACAATGGGTTCTCCTGTTTTGAGTTTGGCTGTGTATACTTGGCCTATGGATGCGGAAGCTATTGCTTTGGGGTTAAAGTCTAGAAAGACATCGCTTAGGTCGGTGCAATTTAATTCTTTTTTTATTAGGTTGACTGCGACTTGATCGTCTAAGGGTTCTGCGGATGATTGGAGTTTTTTCAGCTCTAATCGAAAGCGTTCGGAAATGATATCGGGACGATCGGCTAGTATTTGGCCGAATTTAATGAATGTTGGGCCCAAATCTTCTATCAGTGTTCGGATGCGTTCGGGGGTAGTATGGAGTTGCGGCGCTCCTTGCATGTCTTTGTTTTTATGCAACCGCCGCTTGATTTTGCGATTTTGAATAGATGAAGTGGATAAGTGCCGTATGATAAGTATCCCTATTTGAAAAGACCTTTGTATGAGCATTGTGGTCTCTATAATGCTTTTTATTTTCATGTAATCTAATTATTTCCTAGTGGTTTTTCTTGTTTCTTTAATGTTTCGTTTAGCTCCATAATGACTTTGGTAAGGGTATCTATTTTTTCATCTATCGAAGAGTCGTTTTTTTGTTCGGACATGTTTTGAATAATTTGATCGAGCGTTAATTCATCTTTCATTTTTTGTAATGATGCTAACAAATCTTCACTTATTTTTTGGGCTTTTTCAGGATCGCTCCCTATTTTATCTTCTAAAATCTTACTTAATTTATTGATAAAAACTTCTTTGTCGAGGGTACCCATTATAATCCCCAGCCGAAGTAGTAAATTTACATTTTTATTCATTGGTTCATCGTTTTATATCTCATAGCTAACAAATTTCGAACCACAAAGTTACTTATTTTTTCCACAGGTTAATTAAAAAGCCATAAATTCCTATAAAAAAGAGCGAAATCATTCTTTTTTGCAACCTGATACTCCATTTGTAAGACTAAAAAAATAATAGTACCTTTGCAAACTATTTTATACTAACAAATAAGAATTTAAATATCGGTAATGGAGGAAAAAATACACAAATCCGGCTTTGTCAATATTATCGGGAATCCTAATGTAGGAAAATCAACGCTTATGAACGCTCTTGTGGGTGAAAAACTATCTATTATTACCTCTAAAGCGCAAACTACCCGGCATCGGATCATGGGCATTGTAAATGGAGATGATTTTCAAATTATCTACTCGGACACTCCGGGTATTGTAAATCCTCATTATAAGTTGCATGAAGATATGATGACTTTTGTAGATTCTGCTATACAGGATGCGGATTTATTTTTATTGGTAACGGAAGTGGGAGAAACATTAAAGAAACAAGAGGTACTGCAAAAAGTTATTGCTTCAAATATTCCTATTATTTTGATTATAAATAAAATAGATTTGTCTAATCAGCAAGCTATTGGGGATAAGATAAATTATTGGAAAAATCAAATTCCCAGGGCAATAATTATTCCGGCATCGGCTACGGAGAAATTTAATATCGATTATATTTTTAATACGATTATAGAGTTACTTCCTGAAAATCCCCCCTATTTCCCAAAAGACGAACTTACCGATAAATCGATGCGCTTTTTTGTTTCGGAAATCATCCGGGAAAAACTTTTACTGTATTATCAAAAGGAGATTCCTTATTCGGCTGAAGTGGCCGTGGAATCATACAAGGAAAAA
>CAYYUE010000005.1:0-29525 GCA_964474745.1 uncultured Bacteroidaceae bacterium
GAATTACACGAAATAAAAAACAACACACTAAAAAATACTGTATAATAACTTATTGAATATTTTTTCATTTTTTCGATTAGTGTTTAAATGTCCAATTATGCTTATAAGTACGTGGAAATGGCAATAATCCATGTAGAACTACTGGTGTATATCTTGCAGATGTTTGAATTCCCCATCCACCACTTACGGTTGCACTATTTAATATTTTACTTGTACTCAAAGTTGATGGTGAAAAGTTTATATTTGCAGTCGTAACAGATGTTCCTGAAGCACGTAATTGATCTCTTCCTGAAGGGGCTCTTAAACTTGCTGAATATTCTTTTCCGCCATAATCAACATTTAAGTTACCATAAGCGTCTATGGCACCATTAACAGCTCCTGTATTAGATCCCACATTTCTTGCAGTTACTGTAATCCCATTAAATACTTTTCCATCTTTATTACTTTCTGTTCGTGCATTCACATTAATACCCGTATTAGCTTGAATATCCAAAGTCGTTTTTGATTTCACATTGGTCATGTGATAAGCACCATATTGTCCTTCGTCAAAATCTAAAAACACGAATCCAATCTTGTTTGTGGATTGCTCAGAAGGTTTATAATTAAATCCATAATGATTTAATATACTTTGGTCTGTTTTCCCGATATATGTACCCCCTGCTGGGGTACTAGATTGAGATGTAACATTATCATCCCATACTACTTGGCCACTACCATTTTCATACCAATCTGCACTCATGCCGGTAGGATCAATCATATTTATAGGATTATTATGGCAGTAATGGTATGGTGTCCAACCAGGATAATCATCACTCAACGGATCGACACTAATCCAACCGATAGCAGGCCAATGAAATCGTGCACCGTGATAATAATACCCCGTCTCTTCATCCCGTTCCTTACCGGTAAAGGTAAACCGTTCATTATAATTAGAAGAACGTTGATTTACCAGAGGATCCCCGAAAGGAGCATAACGCAGGTGCTGCACAGGAGCACCGCTTGCATTCGTAATCCAGCTTGCACCACCCAAATGATCCGAATGGAAGAAATACACCTCCCTTTCAGGGCCCTGATTTGTTGCATAGCCTGCAAGATTACCCAGGATGCTTGCCTTCAATTCCACGGCAAAACTCACAATACGCGGTACAGCAAAGACATTCGTATTCATTTCAGATTCATATGCACCCGAGAGGCTCGTAATATAACAGTTTCCTTCCACGTCCTCCGTTTCCTGTTGCCAGGATTCACTTTCATCGAAATTTTTGATGTATTCTTGCGTCATATAATAGAACAAATCGGTGGCGTTGCCACTTAATGTCGAGTTGTTTCCTGCAAAGCCGCTTCCGAATCCGCCGGTACCGATTTTCGAACCGATCCGTTGATCTCCCGCATAGTAATGCTTGGTATAACCCTGAGGTGTAGCCACCAGAAAAGGCGAGGCATACAATACCCCTTGCTCGACGATGGCCCCTCCCTGAGTTTCTTCCTTGGCATTGATATCCATAAAAAATCCCGTTCCGGTAAGTTTCAAATAGCGTTCTCCTGCGGCATCGTATCCGTAATAGCCGAAGTGCTCCGGATCCAATACCGTAGTCAGGCGGTTATCCTCCGTCCAGTACAGTTTTCTGAATTCTTTGGGATCTCCTCCCTTTCCATAGGCCGTTTGCACCATATTGCCGTTCTCGTCCCATCGGATACGCGTGGTATATCCGGTGTTTTCATCATACATCCTAGCGACAGCGTGCTGACGATATTTATCGCAATATCCGTAATGCACATTCGAAGAAGGATCATATTTTCTAGCCACTCTTCCTGAAGGCCCATACTCCATGGACAAATCGTAATTACCACCGGCTGCCGTTATATTGGCTACTTCCAACCGGTTCAGAGGATCATATCGATAACTGCAAGTATACGTTCCCCCCATTGTATTTACGGGCGGTGCATTATTTTGCATCCCCTTAATATTACTCACAGGATCATAATCATACACGAGGTTTTGCATCCCCGCTCCACTCCGGGTATACGATTTGAGGGTCGAAAGACGTTGCAAATCATCATACTCGTAAGTTGTATACGTGCCGTTTCCGTAAGCGCTATACGTTTTGTTTCCGAATTTATTGTATTGTATCGAAGTGATATAAGATTGCGAAACCCCGTTTTTTTCTCCCGTCACCGAAGTCAGATTTCCCCCCCGGTCGTATCCGTAGGAGACCTTTTCCCCGTCGGGGTAGATGATCTGTTGCATGCGGTTCCAGCTGTCGTATTCGAAATTCATGGTAAAGGTATATACGGTATTGTCATTCGGAATTGCAAAGGTACGTATATTTTGAATGATTTCCCCCATTTTTCCATAAGAAAATTGTTGTATTCCGCTACCGTCGGTTTGCGTTACCACTCTGCCCCTTGTTTTAGGAGTGGTACCGTAAGTATACGAAACGTTGTTCTGAGGGAATTTGGGATATTGCACTTCCGTGAGGCGGTTGTATGTATAACCGTAAACGATGGCGGCCCCCTCGTTGAGGAGTTGTTGGGTTTGGTATTGCGTTACATTTCCGCAAAGGTCGTAACTCCATGTTGAGGTGCCTGCATCCGGATGCAGACGTTGAATTTTTCGTCCCATACGGTCGTAAAGATACGCTGTTTCCATTCCGTCGGGGTCGATAGTCCGGATCAATGCTCCCATGGCGTCGTATCCCAAGAAGGTGCTTCCGCCCATGGGGTCCGTTTGTTGTGTTTGCCACCCCAAAGGATGTGTAAACACGTAGGAGGTATTCCCGTTTCCGTCGGTGGCGGCCGTTCGAAAACGGCAGCGGTTGTTTGCATCATTGGCAAAACCGTAGGCCAGGGTGGTCACGGCGCCTTGAGGGCGGGAGACCTTTGTTTTGCGGTCGAGCACGTCGTATTCGAGGGTGGCGGCAACGGGGCTGTTTCCTATCAGAAACCCGCAGTTGAGAGTAGCGCCGGCGGTAAAGGGTTCGTATTCCGTTTTAGGGCGTCCGAGGTTGTCGTAAACAGGCGGTCTGGAAACCGAGTACAATACATTTCCTTCGATGTCCATGCGTTTTTTCGTTTGTGCCGGGCGAGCCATTCCGTCGACATAGAGATAGAGTTCCAGCGGCTCGCTCTGGTGTTGAGGCCCGTAGTGGTCGGTACGCGTCCAGGGATAATTGGCGGCACTGCAAAAGGGCCCTCTGGGAACAGGGATGGACGTAACAATAGGCTTGGAAGAGAAGGTGGAGAACACGGAGGTGGAAGAGGCCTGGGCGCGGCTTCCCTTATCGTCCCAGAACAAGGTGGTCAACGTCGGGTTTGTCGATGTCGCCTCATAAGGAGCACGGATGGCGATCACCCTTCCCCAGTCGTCGTACACATAGCTGGTGCTGTCGTTGTTTTTCGAATACACCCGCAAAGGACGTCCCAGGCGCAGGTCGTATTCTGTGCGGCTGTTGTCTCCGAAAGCAAGATCTTCGACCTTGGTGCGGTACATATGCAGCAGCGTGTCGTAGGTATAACGGTAGCTGTTGCGCTGGTTGCTCCCGTTGGGAGGCAAGGTTACCGTAAGCACATTCCCGTAGCCGTCGTAGGTATAGCTGCATTCCGCTTTCTGCGTAGGGCTTGCATAGACATAGAGCTTGGTAAGATTTGCCTTGCTGTCGTATTCCGCGCTGCGTTGGCGCAACACGGTGGTTCCCGATTGGAGGATCGATCCGGTAACCAAGGCTTTTCGGTAATGGGCTCCCGAAGGATAGTACGAAAAGGTATGGCTGAGGTTGTCCGAGGCCTCGGACACGTCTCCGTCCCGGTAGTATACCCGTACCAGCCCCTGTCCCTGATGGTCGTAGCGTTCGAGGGTGGTTATTTTCACCGTGCTGTTTGCAGGATCGTAATAGCGGGTGCGTACGGAATCCAACGCGGGGAAAGACGGTCCGAAACAGTGCGCATTGGCAGCCGTGGTACGGATCCCCTGCGCAATGGTTTTCATGGTATACACCCGCGTTTGGTCGGTGTATTTTTTTCCCGAGGCATCGGTAATCAGTTCGTAGAAAAGCTTTCCGCGCAGGCGGTAGGTGTTGTTGTGGTAGGTATGCAGGGTTTTCCGGTAGGGGGTATTGCCGTTGTATTGCGTGGTGACGACCTTCTCAAATCCGTAGGCGGTACGTTCGCCCTTGTCGTGGTAATAGTTGGCATACTCAAAAGCATAACGCAGGGAATCGCCTCCGTTTTTGTTTTTCACCACCAGGGTATGCATCACCACGGGTATCCGGTTGGCATAGGGAGAATAGGGTGCGAGCTGATACGTCATCCGTATCTCGTTGCCGTAAAAGGAGGATACTTTTTTGAGTTTTCCCACGGTGTAGAGCTGGTTTTCATACACCAGGAGCTCATCCTTGTGAGAATTGATGCGTACCAGATCGGGGAACCCGTCGCCGTTCATATCCGCCAGGGTTTGTTCCGTGCGGGAAGTAGACCATCCCTGCACGCCTCCTGCGGCGCCCTGTACCTTGCACCAGGCAATGGTTACTCCCAAGGTAAGGTCGGCATTGACGGTCGTGTTGTAGCTTTTGGTTACTCCTCTGAGGGAGTGGGATGCGTTTGCCGAGACGGCGCCCTCGTATCCGAATCCTTTTGAAAAGCGCACGGCATTTCCCTTGATGCGGTCGGGGATGCCGTCGCCGTTGATATCGACATATGCTATTTCGTTGGCATTTTCGGAGTAGGACCCTCCCAATCCTCCGGAAAAGCTGCACTGGTTGAAGTTGAATGCGTTTAAGTCGATGGGTTTGGCGGCTAGTTCGGCGGAAATTCCCGTTCCCCCGATGTTAAAGCTGCTTCCCTCCATAAGGGCTCCGGCGCCTTTCCATTCCTCAAAAGCGGTATACCGATACCCCAGGTTCAGGGCTACCATGTACCGGTTTTGCGGGTTCACATACAATTTATCGGGGAGCCCGTCGCCGTTGACGTCCATAAACATGACCTTGACTTTATCGCTTCCGTCTCCCAGCTGTCCTCCTGCAGGCCCCGATGCACAGACTCTTCCCTTCTTGTGGTCCCTGGAAAAGGAGGGGGTAATCCCGCTATAGGCTCCGTTGCCGGCTTTGGCGTTGTATCGGGACGTACGAATGCCTAAGATGCCCTCCGGGGCACTGCCGTAGGTGAAACGGCTCAACCCTCCCCGCGAATCGGTATAATGCACCGACACAGGGCCTACGATATCCGGATATCCGTCGCCGTTCATATCCATGAATTCCGCATCCGAATAGATGTCGCCAAAAGTATAGCTTCCTCCCAGGGACAAGTTGGCCAGGGTATCGTCGCCTTCGCCGTCGTTAATCAATTTGATGGATCCTTTGAGGGTAAAATTGTTGCCTTCCTGAAAGCTTTTTTTCAGGGGTGCCGCAATCACCGCTCCGGCGCGCGGGCGCGGGATAGGCCCCTGGGCATCGATCAGGATGTATTCCATTTGCTTGGGATCGGCAGCAATTTCGGCTTCCATGGTTTTGTTGAAATTGCTGACCGTCGAATCGGAGATATAGACTTCGTTGCCGTATCCTACCCATACGCCGGAAGCCACCTCGGCGCGCATCCCCGTGATGGGGCTTTCTGCAGGATTGTAGCCGTCCCGCTGCGTCATATCGGCAAATTGGGTCAGCGTCATCGTGGTATTGTGGTACTGGGGGTTGTTCTCCAGGGTCGTCTCCATAACCCCTTGCGTCAACCGCTTGTCTTGCTGCAGCCGCCTTTCTTTAATGGGTTTTCCCAAGGTATCGGCCACATAGGTAAACTGCCCCCACTGGTGGCATAAGGGGCCCATCAGCGGGAGGTTCGGTACGCTGTCGCGGTGGCTCTGAAGAGACTCGAACTTCAGCCCGATGGGGATGGGTTTGCCTCCCGAAATAGGAACTACATACGGGATGCTCAACCGGAGGGCTATGGCTTTTATGCTTTCGGAATACGAGGGCATTTCTCCGGAGACGTACATTTCGTAGTAATAGGGCTGGCTGCTATTGGAAAGAAAATAGGTTTGGTTGGTCTTGAAGAAAAGACCTGTTCCTGTTTTTTGGGAAATAATGCCGTTGCTGTTGCGTACCACCAGCCGCACGGTTCTCCCATCCAGCAGGTTGCCGGGGTATTGCAATTGCGGAAGGTAGGTAAATCGCGGATTCATCATGGGAGGATCGTCTATGTCCAAGTGATTGTCCATGGCATGGGTTTCGGCTATGGTATGGGTGGCATAGGTGGAAAAGGTGGGGGAAATATAGGTGTCTATGCTGTACACGGTATCGCACGGGGCTCCGTCTTCTCCGCAGATTGTTGTGTATACGGGAATGCTGCGGTCTGTAAAGCCGACAACGCGCACCCGTGGTTTCCAGGTGAGTTTGGTCCAGTCGACTTCTCGTTTGCTGAGGGCTTCAAAAATCAGCTGTTGCCCCTGACCCATCCCGATTTCGAAAAGGTCGGTATTTCCCGAAGGGGTTTGTCCGGGTAAAATCCGGATCGTTTTCACTTTATACGCCTGAGCGGTGCGGCTGCTGTCTTTATGGTATACGTTGAGGTATACGGTATCGCTGAAGGGACGGGAAACGCGATAACCGGCGGTAACGGAAGCATAGCCGCCCGAGGGCATGCAGAAATTCTCTGTGTGCCAGGGATGGATGCTTTTTGCCGAGGCATACTCGTACAGTCCCCGGCCTTCGTAGTCCGAGATTCCTATGCTTACGTAGTTGTAGGTAATCACCGGAGACCAGCGCACCTGATCGAAGGTACGGTCTTCGCCCGATTGGAGGCGGAAATAGATGCGGTCGCCTTTGGCTACGTTACGGGTAAGGCTGAGGGGGTATACGGCATGTTCGGTGGCGCTGCAGCTTCGGGTGTAGAGTTCGGTGCCGTTGTGCTGCACCGTAACGGTGATGCCGTCCACAGCAGCGCATTCGGAACGCGCATCGGCATATGCCGGTGCCTGTTGAAAGGGGGCGCGAATCACCACCGTGCCGGCTCTGGGAGCCACCCACACCCGCACCGCTTCGAGTTTTACCTGCAACATCTTACGTCCTTCTACACGAGCCGTATCGCGGGTAACGGTAAGCGTCTCGGTTTTATCCTGAGGGTAGTGAACCGTCTCCGTAATGGACGTGTACCCGGGAATATAGATGCTGTCGTTGGGAGGGGTAGGATTCTCGGAACGGTTGAAATAGCCGCCTCCGCAGGTGCCTCCTACGTATTCCAGTTCCACGGGAGATTGTGTAAAGGACACTTGCTCTCCAACGGTGTTGTTGTAGTACACCACCCCATTGATGACCACATCGGTAAAGCCGTCGGCATTGACGTCGGCGTAGTAGATCTTTTCCGTGGAGGTTTTCGAGTCCCAGTTGTAGCCTAAATCTACGCCTGCTCCGAAGGCTTTGGCGTGGATGAAGACACCGAAGTTTTTCAAGCTTTCGATGCTGCTGTAAATTTCACCGCAGAGCCCCCGGACATTGATTTCCGGACTGTAGCGCCGTGTAAGGGGACGGTAGAGCATGCATCGAAGGTCCGAACCTTTTCGGTAGAATACGTCCGGATATCCGTCGCCATTGAGGTCGACGAAAGAAACGTCTCCTTGAATGTCTTTCCATACAGGTACGTTGATGTTGCCTCCCAGATCCAGGGTTTTGGTCCACGCCTGGGTGCCCAACCCTCCCATAAGGCTGAAATTCAGATCGGTGTTTCGGGTTGTGACGCCTCCTAAAGGACTCGGAGGGTACAAAAAGATGCCCCGGGAGGCTTTGCCGTTCAAGGAGGTAGAGACTGTTGTGTAAGCTTTTGAAAAGACTTCTGAGGGAAGGCGCTCGTATTCAAAGCTGTGGTATTTTATTTTTTTGGGATTGCCTTTGTGGATGCTGTCGAACACTGCGGCAGCGGATTGCCGGCAGATGGTCATCCATTCGCGGTAGTTCACTTCGGCAATGTCTGTCAATACGGTGTTGCCAAAACCGTTGGACCCGTACTGCAGCAGGTAACGCCGGATCATCATGCTTTGTATCGTGTTGATCACGTCTTTGGAGGTATTGTCCCACCCCACCTCTACATTGGCAGGCAGGGTGCGTTCTATTTTGAGGTAGTTCGTTTCTATGGCGCTGAGGCGCTTGCCCGTAACTTCCTTGACTCCCAGGACGCCGGAGAACATTTTGTCGGGTTTTTCGGAATAGTAAAAGTTCACGCTGTAGGCATAGGACTGAGGCTTGGCATCGAAACTGTACAGGATGCTGCTCAGGGTGATCTCCACGCCGTTGGTAAGGCTTTTTTCGTACCGGTAGAGCATCTGGTTGCCGTTTTTGTCTACTACGGCGGAGAGGTACCATTTGCCCGTGTTGCCTTGGGCATCCCTCAGGCGGCCCGCCTCGTCAATAAGCCATTTGCCGCTCGTGCCTACGGGGCGGGAACCGTAATAGTAGTGCGTGCCCTGACGGTCTATGACTTCCCACCAGTAATCGGAGGGGCGGGTGCCGTGACGGATGATGCTGTCGAAGGACTCTTCGACACGAGGATAGAAACGGGTAACGGAAGCTCCCGTGCGGGGAATCCAGGCATGGGCAAAGGTCAGCGCACTGTCGTAGCCTCGCACGAGTTGTTCTCCGTTCAACAGGTAGGTTTCGCTTTCTTGCGAGGCCTCGTAATGCGGTACGCCCCATCGGGTCTCCACGCTGATGCAGGGTAAGGCCAGGTCCCAGCCCGCTCCGGTGATGCCGTTTCCCCCGTTGCTGTTGTATTGCAGCGCCAAATTCGGCTGTAATCCTCCACGCCCTGAAGGCACCTGCAGCGGATAGTTCAGGTTCGCACTGCCCATCGAGTTGGCCGATGGGGCCTCAATCATCGTGAACCCTTCCAGAGGGTGCGAGGCTTGCATATCCGTCATCAGGGTAGGTACGAACGCTTCTGTCTCCGGCATCTCCGGAGTCTGTAATATACCGTTGATAAAGTCGGTGAAGTGCGTGGTAAGGGAAACAATCTCACACCTTCCGGTATCGACATCTGCGCGAACCAACGGTGTCCACCTGCGCGAGGTTTCGTCGTAGTAGTACGTGTAGATGTCTTGGGGGGTATAACCGGGGGGAAGAGACCGGGGATCGTAGGCTATGCGGATGCGCGCGGGAGTGCGGAAGTGTGCTCCGTGGGGCAATAACCGGTATCCGCGGCTGCCCCCGGTAAGGTTCTTCATCCCCCCGGGAAGCAATGCCATGTCGATCTTTTCCAGACTCATCGCCTCAAAAGGGGTTGCCCGAAGCAGGGAGGTGCTGTCGCACTCCAGACTCAGGCCCCCCAGGGTGAAGGTAAAGGCTTGGCTCAGGCCTGCCTCAAAGGTACGCCGAGAGCGTTCTTCTTCTATCGGAAACACCGCATGCAACGGTTGGGAACCCGTAAAGGACAGCGTCTCGCTCATCGTACTCCCGTCTCGGTAATAGGCTCTGAGCTCCGCGGTCCAGGAACGTTCCGGCGATGTGCCCGAAGGACGGGTAAGCAAGGCCTGAAAACGGTCCCCCCGAAGAGAAATTCCGACTCCGTTCACCGTCACACTGTCCGCACTCCCCAAACGGTCGTAGGCATAGCCTTCTACGTATCCGTATACCCCGTAACAGGTACGGGTGCCGGGTTGGTTTACGATCAAACGTTTGTCGGAAGCCCACGCCCTTGCATCAAGGGTGAGCCGTACGTTCCGGACATGGTAACGCAAGGTATCTTCGCTCCCGCGCAAGCGCAGCCGAAGGGTGTTCTTCCCGCAACGAAAACGGGAACCCGGAAAGGTAAGACTCCCGGTGCTCCATTCGGGACGAAGGCTTTGCAAATTCCCGCCAACGGCAGGTTCGTCGTTGACGGAATGCGAAAGGCTCTCGCCCCCTACGCCGAAAACTTCGTAATGTATTGTGGCTCCAAAACCTCTAGCAATGCCCGAGGGCAACACGAAAAGATAGTCTCCGGGGGAATAGGGGTCGGAAATGCCCTGAAACGTCAGGGTGCGCGCCGGGGTACTCGTATCTTGTTCAACTGCAGGGGAACGCTTCGAAGGGACAGAGGGCATACTGCCGGGATCGGCAACGAAAGAGGCAGCGCCAAGGGATACTTGGGCTTTCTCGCCCTCGTGCCGGCAGCTCAGCTGGAGAAGGGTCACCAAAACAGCGGCCCATAATAAGGAGAAAGGGGTGCTTTTTTTCATCGGAATGTATTTTTTAGGGTGATAGGGCCGGGTCGATGCCGGGAATAAGGAACGGGCTCTTGCGTACGTATGCGGGTGCAATTGAATCGTGTAACGCTTGGAATCACACCGTAATAATCTGTCGGTCAACTCGCCAACTCACCAAATGATATTTTTTGTTTGTTTTGTAATGTATGTTTTTTTATTGCAAATATACAAAAATAATATTAATTCATGGCACCTATATATCACTTTACGAAACTATAACGACAACTATTATTGAGAGGATTGATCTTTGATGAAATCAAAATCATCTAAGTATTAAGTAGTTTTACGGTTTATTCATCATAAGATGTGATAAGAGCATCAGATAATAAAAAGATGCAACTAAAACAAAAGATGTACGTTATATGATACACAATTAGAATTAATGTGTAACTTTGCAGTTGAAATGGAAAAAAGTTTAGGTATACTGGCAAATAAGGAAAAAATTTGTGCTTTAATGGCTTACATTTGTAAGAAAATGGGAGAAGTACGATTTAAAAACATGCTTAAAATCATTTATTTTATAGATGAAAAAGCTGTTTTAACTACAGGCCACCCAATCACCTGGCTTGATTATTATGCATGGAAAAAAGGTCCGGTTCCTTATGATGTTTACTGTATGAAGGAAACACCTGAGATTTGCTCGGAATATATAACCATAACTTTAGATAAAAATGAAAAGAGGATAGTAACATCTGCAAATGTAGACGAACAGACACTATTGCAAGAATTTAGTGATGATGAAATAACATTAATTGATAGTATTATAGAAGAATGCAAGGCAAAGACTTTTGAAGAACTTTCTGACAGAACTCATTCCGAGGGATCGTTGTGGAAAAATACAGCTGAGGCAAATGGTCTTTTATTTATTGATAGTGACAAAACTAGTGTGAAATTGGATTTTTCACAATTGGTTACATCCAATGAAGAGTTATCTTTTATATATGCAGATGCAAAAGATTGTATGGTGTTTCAGGCAGCAATTAAAAAAACTTCATGCTAACTCCTGGAAATATTATATACGGATATTGCAAATCAACGAATCCCCCCAAGCTTAAATATCTTATATCTTTATATCGTGATGAAGCATGTACTGTTTTAACTACATTTACGACATCACAATTGCGTTCGGGACATCGTTTTCCGGAACATGGGGCGTCGAAGTGTGGCGAAGATTATATTTCTTATTGCTTCAAAGCCAATAAAATAATAGGCAAAAAACCGAAAACAAACGAGGATTTTACTTTTT
This sequence comes from uncultured Bacteroidaceae bacterium, assembly GCA_964474745.1. GTDB lineage: Bacteria > Bacteroidota > Bacteroidia > Bacteroidales > P3 > HGM05376. The sequence goes on from CAYYUE010000005.1 coordinate 11,466, forward strand.
CAAAAGATACTACAGTTACATTTGACTATGGCGTGCAAAAAGGAGAGCAGCATTTGATATTGAACGAATTTGAAAATCCGAGTGTTGTCGGAGTGCTTCACAAGGAAGAATACTATAATCTTGTTTATGCAATGTACAAAAGCAAAAAAATAAAAAAGAACTACAAAACGTATCTTGAGAAAGTTTTGGAAACAATGCCCCATACATAAGCATCCATTTAATAATCAAGGCAACTAACCGGTTCACGGAAATGGAGATGAGTTCGACGAAATTAATACAACGGCTTCATGGATACTATTTAAAAAATCAAAAAGTCTGCTTTTAATATCTTCTATATTCGTTTCATTGCAGCGAAGCGAATATAGAAAATAAAACACGTTTTTTGAAAAGAAAAATCCTGTCAAACCTAGTCTTTGTGACAGCATTTTCAATCTGCCGCAATGAAATGATAAGACCGTATGTACAGGATACGGTCTTTTTAAATAGTCAAATGTGATATCATTATTAAAGAAATGACATTTTGTAATGCAGTTGATAGCTGTTTCCCCAACAGTTTCTTGAAAAATCCTTTTCGGGCTTCTTTCCATTCTACTATTTTGGAATTAAAAAAAATCTGTCATAGGTTATTCGGTTCTGTCATTTTAAATAATAGGAAGCCTTCATTGAACTTAGCCATATAAGTCTTACGGATATCCGATTTTCTATTTTTTTTCTGTTTCAATGCAAATGCATAAAGAACATCAATGTTTTAACAACCTCTTTGAGGTTTTCCTCATCAAATTGGATGGATGGTACGGAATCATATTTTTCTTGATTCTGATCTTTTTCTCTTTGACTCATTTCTTTTTCCATTAATTGCATTTGTAAATACAATTGTCAAGAGATGTTCATGTTGCTCAAAAGACTGCATGATATCTACTGCAACGTCTAAGGTGTTATTCCTCATTTGAAAACATACCGGGATGAAGGGATGAAGTTGAGAATGACGAAACCTGCGTAGGTGGTAAGAACACATTCCGTCACAAAAACAAGAGAGTAAAATATTCACAGGGTAGAAGTTGCAAAGGCAAAAAGCCTGTATTTGGAATGGTTGAACGTGTAGGTGTTGTTCCAACAACCAAAGCGAAACATCCAATACCTAAGATACCTCGAAACTACGGTATACACTGATGAATATGGTGCATATAGGATACGAAATGCCTTCTTTGAACCCCATGCTGTTAATCACGGTAAAGGCGAATACGCGAAAGGGGAAGCTCATACGAATACCATAGAAAATTTCTGGAGCAACCTGAAAAAATCCATTATAGGTATCTATAGAGTTGTATCACATAAGCACCTCCGGCTTTACGTCAATGAATTTGTCCTAAGGAGAAACATCATGAAAATGTCATCAGATGAAAGAATGGTTCATCTACTGAATAACGTGGGAGGATATAGGTTGAGGTATGTGGATTTGATTGGAAAATAAAAACGTCAGATATTAAATAGTTTATATGGTTATCTGTATCAAATTTAAAAATATTATAATTATCGTAAAGGGGTATTGGTCACCAAATCAAATAATTATGTATTTACACCTGTAGAAACGTATACAGATGGGGACTTGCTGATGAGCAGATGGGGACTTGCCGGTGAGCAGATGGGGACTTGCTAATGAACAGATGGGGACTTGCTGATGAACAGATGGGGACTTGCTAATGAACAGATGGGGACTTGCTGATGAGCAGATGGGGACTTGCTGACGAGCAGATGGGGACTTGCTAACGAGCAGATGGGAACTTGTGAAAGAACCGCATGCGTATGTGCTATCGGCACATACGCATGCGGTTCTTTTTTCATATGGGTAAGGTTTCGGCAAACATTGCCTGATACCTTACCCATATACAATGCAGAAAGCCCGTAGTTACTCCGTCACCAACTTGGTGGCAAGGGTAAACTCGGCCTTTGCCAACTTGTCTTTTAACTCTTGGGCAGCTAAAAAACCGACGCGTACTCCCGTAATACAGCTTGCATTGCATTCTTCTTTGGTTGCGGTACCTTTGCTCCGGGCCGTAAGACGTAACGAACCCAACTCTTCAATTTTTACCGTATTGCCGTTAAGCAACACTTCGGCTATGGTGTTGCGCAATTCGGTAATAACCAAATATACTTCTCCTTCAGCCAAGGTGGTATTTTTCGATACCTTTTTCGTCAATGCCCGTAAATCTACCGATGCATTGGATTTAATACTCGCATACCATTTTTCCTGTGTGCGGTCCTGTGGGTTTACTTTTTTTACCCTGTTCACTAAAATTTTTGTCATAAATTCAATGTTTTTAATGTGGTTTATAAATAAATTAGGTACTTGTATCCGGATATTTCAAAAGAAATAGTACCCGGGTGTTTATCGTTATTTCTTGTTCGAAATCTCAAAATAGGAGATCTATACCGTATCCTTATCGCATTCTTTCTCTTATTTTTTTGCAAAAATACAAATTTATTTTGATTTAAAAACAAATAATGCATATTTATGTGAAATAATAGATATATTAAATCATTTTATGTATAGGATAATATTATTTTATTCTATAAATACTATTATTTATGCTTTATTTAGTATAAAAGCAGGACGGGGACTTGCGGGCGAACAGATGGGGACTTGCGGACAAGCAGATGCGGACTTGTTGACGAGCAGATGCGTATATGGCGGATGGCGCATACGCATCCGGCTTGCTTCTTCTGTATTTTATGCCTTCGGAAAAATTAAAGAATTTTCTTACCTGTGAGAAAAAAAACGTGCCTGTAACAAATTTCGGAACGGGAGCTCTAGAAGCTTGTTTCTTCTTATCATGCTTGTGCCAACAGCCCGGTATCTCTTTTGTTCATGATTCGGGATCGTAAAAATTCCGGGTGCTTTTTTACGGATTTTAGGAATGAAAAGGTCTTTTTTGAGAGAGTGGGCCTACCCGCATAAGGAGTGAGGGGGTGGGCTTCTGGCTTGATTTTATGCATCGGTAATGCTTATGAAAGGACCTTGCTTTTTTCTTTCCGGGTATTCTTTACAATGATCAATACTACTGCAGTGGAAACAATTCCGATTCCGATGCATTGGGTTATGTTGCACCCTTCGTTGAAAACAATAATCCCTATGGTAACGGCTGTGAGCGGCTCCAGGCATCCCAGAATGGAAGTAATGGTGGGCCCGATGTTTTTTACCGCTTGTACCAATGTCATGTTCGATACCACCGTGGGCAGCAATGCCAGCAAGAACAAACAAATTCCCGTTTTTATATCTGTAATAGGAGCTATTGTTCCGTCTTGCATCAGTGCATGGAAGAAGAAAATAACGGAACAAATGATCATCAGATACAGGGTAATTTTCAAACTATCCATGGTGCGTACCATCGATTTTTGTACATGTACCAAATAGGTTCCGTAAGTAACAACGGTGATCAGCGCCAACACCAATCCTGTAATGTTTATGGATCCGTTTGTTCCGCTAATGCTTAATAATGCAACACCTATCATAGCAAGCGCTATAGCGAACAGGGTAATGAAAGATCCTTTTTCTTTATAAAAAACAATCATGATCAATGTTACAAAAACAGGGTATAAAAAGTGAATGGTGGTTGCAATTCCGCTGGGGATAAAAGTGTATGAAAGGGTCAGCATGAACGATGTTGCTGCATAGAAAAGGCTTAACCCGAGCAATGTGAAGAATTCTTGTTTGGTAATTCGCAAGGGTGTTTTGCGAATTTGCATAACCACTGTCATGGCGATGGCAGAGATGAAGAACCGGTAAAAAACAACGGAGTTTATCGACATGCCTGTAGCTATAACCGGAAGGGAGAACAGGGGTATTAATCCGAATGTGGCGGATGAAACGGAGGCGCAAACAATTCCTTTGGATGATTTCATAAACGGCAAAATAAACAAACGTAACGGGAGTTGGGAATGAATATTTCGACAAGAATGGAATTTAATGGCCAAAATGCCGCCGAGGGTTGTTTGTTTGCTGATTAAGCTGTACATTTGTAGTTTCAAATTCAGGAAAAAAGAAATATACAACCATATGAATATCTTATTATTAGGCTCCGGAGGAAGAGAACATGCCATGGCATGTAAAATTGCAGAAAGCGAGAAAACATCGCAACTTTTTATAGCTCCGGGAAACGCCGGGACATCAATTCCGGGGAAAAATGTCAATATGAATATTGAAGATTTTGAAGCTGTTAAAACCTTTGTATTGGAGAATTGTATCGGCATGGTGGTGGTGGGCCCGGAAGCTCCTTTGGTAAAGGGTATTGTCGATTTTTTCCGACAGGATGCTCTATTGCGGCATGTGGCTATTATAGGCCCCTCGAAACAGGGAGCGGAGCTGGAGGGAAGTAAAGATTATGCAAAAGCTTTTATGAAACGCCACGGTATTCCTACTGCTCGTTATGGTACTTTCACTCAAAAAACACTGGATCAAGGGATTGCCTTCCTCAAAACCTTGCAACCTCCTTATGTATTGAAAGCGGATGGATTGGCTGCCGGCAAAGGTGTTCTGATCCTGGATACGCTCGACGAGGCCGAAATGGAATTGAAAGAAATGCTGGAGAATGCCAAATTTGGCAATGCTTCAACGAAGGTGGTTATTGAGGAGTATTTGAATGGGATAGAACTTTCGGTATTTGTATTGACGGATGGCCGCCATTATAAAATATTGCCTCCTGCTAAAGATTATAAGCGTATTGGAGAACACGATACGGGATTGAATACGGGAGGAATGGGGTCTGTGTCGCCGGTTCCTTTTGCCGATGGTATTTTTATGAAAAAAGTAGAAGAACGTATTGTGATTCCAACCGTAAAGGGATTGGAACAGGAAGCCATTGATTATAAAGGGTTTATTTTTATCGGATTGATGAATGTGGGGGGAGAACCTTTTGTTATAGAATACAATGTTCGGATGGGGGACCCTGAAACGGAATCGGTTTTTCCGCGTATTCAGTCGGATGTTGTGGAATTGTTTGAGCATGTGTTTGGAGGAACGTTGGATGGTGCGGCTTTACGGATTAATCCGCAAACGGCAGCGTGTGTGATGATGACGGCAAAGGGGTATCCCGAAAGTTATGCCAAAGGAAGTGTAATTAGCGGCATAGAAACAGTTACGGAAAGTTTGGTGTTTCATGCAGGAACTCTAAGTGCGGAGAATGGAGATATTCTTACCAACGGAGGCCGGGTTATTTGTATAACTTCTTTTGCGGATACTTTAGCGGAGGCTCTTGAGAAAAGCTATCGGTCTGTAGACAAAATACAATGGGAAGGAGCTTATTGTAGAAGAGATATCGGGCAAGATTTATTGTAGGGCCGGCTTTTTGGGCTGTATGAAGGAAATAAAAGAGTTGTTTTACCCGAATAAAATAGGTATTGATCGGATCAAAACTCAAAAGAGAAGTGCTTTCTACAATTATTGTAGAAAGCACTTCTCTTTTAGGTAAAAACGTATTTTATTTCTTTTTCTTTCCGAATTCTTCGATGTTGAGTTTCTTTCCTAGAAAATGGCTTGCGGGCTGCAAAATATTGTCAAAGGAATAATATTGAATTAAAACGGTATCTTGATTGTCTAAAATGGCATATAACCGGTCTACATCAAAGAGCTCGGAAATGTCGGACCCGCGTTCCGGTTGCTTCAATGTTTCGGGATTGACAAATTTGACGTAGGTACGTAAAGAGCGGACGCGATCCTTCATGTCGGTAATGGTAAGAATAAAGCCGGGGGAACGAGAAAAAGTGGTATCGAGTTCTACTTGGGGTACCACTGCGGCATATTCGTCGAAATTCAGACTCACAAAGGAAGAAAGGAGCTGAGCAACGCGTGCGGTATCGAAGCCGGAAACAACTTGTTCGGGATGCAATAATTTGAAATCGAATGATTCTCCGTCGCGAAACACTTCGAACGATTCTTCGGGAGATTGGGGTATTTCCACACGCACCGATTTCAAGTCCTGTACATCACAATTGACAATTTTACGCGTGCGCCATAAGGGAGGGTTGGGGTTGAAACGAGGGGTTAAGAAACCTCGAAATCCCGGAATATGGATAATGTAAGGTTCTTTGTCTCCTTCGCGAAACATAAACGTACCCATATTATCTTGCGTTTCACTGCCTATATAATATACATATGTCAGCTTTTCGTGAGGGAACAAACGCAAACGTCCGCCAAACCAGTTGATACGGTATACCTTTTGGTATACTTCTACTTTAGTGCTGTTTACCGAAAGATTTTTAATGATGTTGGAAACGGCATTGCGGTTTACTTGCTGGCGAATACGCATTTCGTTTAATGTTTGCAGCAACAAATCCACCAAAGGTTGGTTGGCGGGATATTGCTTATCTGCAATCCATGCCGTATCGGAATTTTCGGAACCGATACGCTCCAAAAGAATGTTCACATCGAATTTATTCGACATATATATTTTGGTAATAGAACCGATGTCTTCGACATGGTAATTTTGTGCAAACGTGGCTTTTTTTGATTTGTTTTGAGATACGATAACGGTAACAATACCAAGAACAATTACGACGGCTATACTAATTATATTTCTCTTTTTCATTTTCTTTTCGTTACGGATTAGTGTATTTGAATATGTTTATTTCTTCTTTTGGAAACGATATTTGCGAGCAATAAAAATAACTACGCCTCCCAATACAACGATTCCTACCGGTATGGCTATGTTGAGTATTTGAAACAGCAAACGTTTTTCTTTTATTTCGGCAACATGTAATTTTCGGATTTTAATTTCTCGAGTTCGCGTTTCCAGGTACTCTTCGTCGCCGCATAAATAATTAATGGCGTTTAAAATAAAGTTTTTATTGGCATACATGGTGTTTGTATATCGGTCGTAACCGAGAGGGTAGGGGAAGTTCTGCCGGAAATTGTATGCGTTCTTGATCATATCACCGTCGGAAATCACAATCATTTTGGTAGGTTCGCTTTCACTTTTGTAACCCATTTCGGGAAGCTCTGTAAATGAAGGGGATAAACGATTTTTCCAAGGCGACTTAAAAGAACCTTCCAGGAGTACGGCAACAGGCAAATTGCTTTTGTTGAACAACCTGCGGTCGGGCTCTACTTGAGCAATGTTTAAATCAACAACAGCAGGGGCGTTTGCAACCCGCGTATATTCCGATGTGGATAATAAAACGGTTTTTTTAATATCGTTGTCTATCAAATCAATACTGTTGACAAACTCCGTTTTTATTGCGTCCAAATTCTTTACGATAGGATGTTTGGAAAGAGGAACAATTTCAGGAAAATAATACCAGGGACGAAATTGGATTTGAGGCTTGTTCCCGATCATTCCCCCCGCCATTGGAACGGGAACACATCGGATGTCCATAAGCAAGTTGGAATTAACACGAACTCCGTAAGTAAACATCATTTCGTCGAAACCGATACCCAGAGGGGTACGCAATGCAATTGTTTTACTTTGAACCGCTAAACTGTCCATCTCTATGTTTAACCCATCCAGCAACCACAGTATTTTACCGCCGTACATAACAAACTGGTCGATAATGTATAAATCTTCGTCGCTGAAAGACTCTGTGGGTTTGGGTATGATAAGCAGTTCGTATTTATTTTTGAATTGAATTTGGGTAGAATCTTTTTGGTTTATGATACGCTCTGTAAGTGAATTTACATTTCCTTTCAATGTAACATTTTCCAGTGCGTAATAATCTGTTAACGCCAATTGGATATCGTATATCGAATGACGTTCCAATTCCCCATGCCCCTGTAGAAAGGCTACGCGCTGCTTGTCGCCGCGCCCCAATCTGCGAATGGCATCGGTTAACGTATATTCTAACGATTGAACCGAGTTATTCAACAATTCTTCTTCCGATACGTAACGCTGTCCCAGCAACAATTGAACGGAAACTTCTTTGCCTTTGTAGATGACGTCGGCCGCCGGAATCACAAGTTGTTGCTTGATGCCGTCTTGCGATTTTACTTCAATTTGAGTGGGTTGTATCCCTTTCTGGGCTAGTTTTTGGTAAAAGACTTGCTGCTCTTGTTTATCCTGGAATGAATTGGGGTTTACAAATTCGTATTCGATGTATTTGTTATATGCGCGGAATTGGTTTAACATTTCTTTGGTCTCTTGTTGCAGCCGCTTAAAATCAGCCGGAAATTCCCCTTCCAGATATACTCGGAACAATACGGTTTCGTCAATATTTTTCAACAACTTTTTTGTCGCCGATGAAAGCGTATATCGTTTTTCCGAAGTTAAATCGAAACGTGTGTATATATAATAACCGATGATATTCAAGAAAATAATGATGAAAACGGCAGCAACCAATTCAATAAGATGTGTTCTTTTTACACTTCGTTTCTGCATCGATTTTGAATCTCTTTCCCTGAATAATTTTATTTTAAAATTCATTGTATTAGTGTTTTTCTACGATTAATAGCTTTTACGATTTGTTGTTATTTTTGCCATTTGCGTGATTGCAGAACCAACCGGGTAAGCATAATAAATAAAAATATAACGCTAAGAAAATACAATACGTCGCGGGTATCGATAACGCCTCGACTAATGGATTCGTAATGATACCGCATGCCCAGCGAACGGATAAACAAATTCAATGATCCGAAAATGTCCATATTGTATAACGTTTCAAATCCCAAATAACAAAATGTACATAATAAAATCGCGATGATGAATGCTACAATTTGATTGTTGGTGAGCACCGAGGAAAATAATCCGATGGAAACAAAAGCGGCACCCAGCAATAACAATCCTATATAAGAACCGATAACGCTTCCGGTATCGATGTTGCCTACGGGGTCGCCTAATATATAGATGCTTATGTAGTATACGACAGTGGGTAAAATGGATATGAATACCAATGAAAAACCCGCAAAAAACTTGGCAAATATAATTTTGTATTCCGATAAAGGTTTGGTAAATAGAAGTTCGATAGTTCCATTTTTCTTTTCTTCGGCAAACATACGCATGGTAATAGCCGGAATCAAAAACAGAAACAGAAACGGACCAATCAAAAACAACCCATCCAGACCCGCATATCCGTAATCCAAAATATTAAAATCGGAACGAAAGATCCACAGCATCAGTCCATTCAGTAATAAAAATACAATAATGGTTAAGTATCCCATTAGTGACGAGAAGAAACTACCCAACTCTTTTTTATATAGTGTAAGCATATTTCTAAAGTTTTGTTTGATATTAATAATTAACGATATAGAGACATTATAATTGCATCTGCTACAAAAAAATTAATGTGCAAAAATACGGAAAAAACCGATACGGAAACGACTCCCTTTCTATTTTTGATTGACAGGAATTTAGAATGACTTCTCGTTGAAAGTCCTATCAAAAGAAAATGATAAAAACGTTTTTTGATACCTATATAAAAACAGGGTTAAAGGAATCTTGAAAAACTTTTTGCATCGGAAGCGGTGGTCGCAAAACCTTTTCCGGAATAAACAAGAGCAAAAGTATAAAAAACGGTTGAAATACACAATTGTTATTCAAAGATTTGATTATTTTCAATGAAATTAGGGTAGAAAATAACCTGATAATTGCAAGGAACATCTTTTTTCGATACCACCGGGAGGAGACCACCAATGAGCTAATGATAGTCTGATTAAAGAGCCTTTTGGTATAACATCTAATGGATTGCTATCCAACCCGACATAAGAAATATTACACCCCCATTTATGAATGCTGTCCTTATAATTGAATTTTATCTTGCCTTGGTAATCTGTTCTTTTTATATCTTGATCACAAATCCAAAAACATACACTATGATTGGGGACTTTTGATTTTGATATGTATAGAGAACCCTTATCTGTTGATTTTAAATATCCGCTAAAAACATTGTTGATACGGCCATCATAGATGTTTACTCCGCTCTCTTTTTTAAGAAAATCTACTATATTAATATCTTTTTTAAGTACATGAAGTTTATTACGTTGAAGTACCTTCACATCTTCTGACGAATGAGGTAGTGGTCTTGTCAATACATTTGCATACTTTAAATTCCATACATCGAAAATATTGTAAGGACACTCATCTAAGACTTCATGATAACCATTTTGATTCATCAAACGAATGGAGCGGTGCTTTTCGACATCTATTCCACCCACACAAACTTTTTTGCCTGCCATTTTTGTTTTTGAAACAATCAAGACCTTGCACATATTACAAATGTATTACTTCGTAAGTATAGCGTTTTTTCAGTTCTTCCGCAACAATGGACCGATGACATGCATTTGCTTTTTCTTCAACACAAAGAAAAACAACATTTTTTGCACCCGTATTTTCTAACTGTTCAACAAAAGAGTCAAAATCAAATTTGCAGATAATATTTTTTTTATACTCATCAGAGAAAACCTGTCCTAAATTATTTCTATCTCGCTTATGCTCTCCAAGTTTGATATCCTCTGCCTTCTGTTTTTCTCTAATCTCGGTTGTTGGAGCCAATGACAATATATGAGCATATGTAATCCCCAGATCCTCTAATTTTTGTTGCAGATAAGTGCTATTAACGAAAGCATATTCACGCCCCCTAACCCCTCTGCGTTGGCGAATATCGCAAAACGTATCAATAGTATTTTCTGTCAGTTTCTTAAAAAACTGTTGTTCTGTTGAATGGTAAACTCCAATGGTAAATATTTTCATTATATATATGATTTCCGAGAAATGAAAGTCGTTTCTTCATCAAATAGATTTAGAATTCCATTACCTTTGGTAAGCGTGTTAATGACTTCATATTGATTTTTCTTTTTATTAATTCCAACAATATGATTCATTACAATATGATTCTTCAATAGTTCTTGCCCTATAAGCTTACTCCTATGACACATTGCAGGATCAGACTCGCTACACATTACAGCCAATTTGATACTTTTTTGACCGGCAATAATTAAACGCTTTAACCCTTGAGTAAAAAAATCTTTTTCACTCATTTTTGCATAATCGATATGTCCATCTGTATAACAAGAAGTATCCTGCGGCATTCCCCCCAACACATTTCCCATATAAACATATTTAATATGAACTTGATTAAGAAGAGTTTGCAACCTATCTTGATTAAAATCAGGATTCCACTTAGAATAAGGTTTCGTTCTTATATCTAATAAATAAGTAATACCAAACGAAAGAAGTTCTTGTTCAAACTCGGCTATCTTTTTATTTCCATGCCCGATAGAATATAAAGTTGATTCCATAATCATATTTCCTTTCGCCTATACAAAGGTAGTTTTTTATTTGACTTGCAGGTTATAGATGAACGTTTTTTTGCTGCATGTATTGTGCCACTTATTCAATTACCGAGGTTTCTGCCGCCTGTAAAACGTAACGGGTGTTTTTGTTTGAAATAATGGCCACGACATGGCATTTATCGGCTCTCCAGTTTTCATTTAATACATAATTGAATTTTCCGGATCGGCAAGTACCTTGCTGCCCGTTGGCATCGATATCGGCTCCCCAAAGATCCGTAATAACACCTCTGAATACATGGTTGTACTCATAATTGTAGAGGCGGTGAGGAGTTCCGGCATTGGCTTGTTCCCCAATGATGGAGTCCTCTGTTACCATAAGCGTAATGGTGAGATCTTCTGCCACGGTCTGCAAAAATTCTAAATTGGCTGTAATGCTCAGTTTTCGCGAAGAAGCATCATAGTTGGATGCTAACTCCAGCGCTATTTGTGATTGCTGAGATAAGATAGCACTTACTTTTGCCGGTATGTTGGCAGGATCGGTTAATATGTCCCAACTATTTCCGCTTTTAGCCCTGTTTACAAGTACGCTGGGAAGAAATTCTATGCCAAAATAGTTATTCCAAGTACCTCCGACTTCTGTTCTTAAGTCGGGGCTTCCGGAATAGGGATTTGTTAAACTTGAACCGCTCGGATGTATGGATACGGCTACTACTTTTCCTTCGAGCGTATGTATAAGATCGGTTACGATAGTATCTGCTTTCGGACAGTTTACGCAACGCATTCCGGTATACTTTTCAACAAATGCTTTTTGTTGAGTGTCGGAAACCTTTTCTCCATCCACCCATGTAGCAGTACTGCCGGAGTAAATGAGAAAATCATTATCGTCAATTTTATTGCAACTGAGAAATAATACAGCGGGCAATAGGAACCATAATATTTTATTTAAGCTTTTCATTGTCGTACTCTATTAAATGATTAGAAACTGCTGGTTAGAGAAATGGTAAGTCCGTTCGATGCCGGAACTTCTCTGCATACTCCGCCAATACATAACAACCCTTTGCGTTGTTTTCCGTATCCTATTTGTAAACGTGTCGTATGATACGTGTATCCTAGCGATACATTGTAATAATGCGTTTTGCTTCCGTTATAATTGTATTGATCCGATACGGAAACAAAGAAAGCAGAAGTAAAATTGTATTCCAGTAAAGCCATGCACCAATCACCGCTACGGCGATCTTCATCCGTGTATGCGATATTTGATTTTAGCCATTGCAATTCGCAGCGAATTACGTTTTTTGAATTTATTTTATAAGTAAAATCACCAACTACTATATTGTTGTAATGTAAGCCGCCGCTTTCGTTTTCTGTAATAGGATTGAATGTAATATAGGCATACGCCAGATTCAATTTTGCTTTCGAAGATAATTTTTTACCGATTTCTATATTAAAGTCTTGATAGTATAAATCATTTCCGGTCTTAAAGAAATCCGATTGATATCCATTTGTTCCCATTTGATTGATGCTTGTTGAATCGTTGGGCGCCTGCTTATCGATGGACATAATACGCGAGTAATTCAATTTTACACTGGTCCCGTACTTACCGCCCAGCCACGTTCCTTTTTTAATGGAGTAGGTAACATCGGCTTGAATTCCCATTTCACCGTTTACTTGTGTAATACACGGATACAACGACATCAAAGCATAGGTATGTTGTTTGCTCATTGCAGGAATGTAGTTGATGTATAACATCTCTCCTGTTTCGGAGCGCTCGGATTTAAAGCCCATATTGTCGATACGTTTTGCTTGCAAATTGATACCGAGCCCTTTTTGGGAATAAGATGCAGAAACAAACAACGCATTGCCCGATTTATAGATGTAATTGTTAATGGCATTGGGATCTTGGCTTTTGATAGCGTATTCGGCTTGCAATCCCCAGTTTCCGTGTGCTAAATCCAAACGAAAAGATCCCGCACCTACGTTAAGCGGCAAATTCAATTTGTATTCGGTTCCGGGTACCAATATGGTTTGATCGGCTTCGTATTTGCTCACAAATCCTGCTCCCAAAGTAATTCGCGTTTTACTGTCTTGCATGTGTTTGAATATGGTATTCAATGAAAACTCACCGTCAATTCCACGAACAATTCCGTCTCCATATTCCCAGTAATAACGTTGTTTTCCGACCATACTTTTGATAATGATACCGTCGATAGGGCGAAATTTCACGTTAACCCCCATCATGGCGTTGTCCAATCCTAAATTACGGTCTTCGTAACTTCTGAATATCAATCCGTTTCCGTATTGATCGTAAAAATTACCTGCGGTAATTTCGAATTTTGCATTTTGATACGAAATAAATTTGTTCGCAATTCCTGCGCCTTTATATTGAGGGTTGAATCCTAATAAAGGATCTAAATACGATTCAAAGCGGATGCCTGCAGTAAAACCTCCATTGGTGTATAACATGCTGGCAAATACGTTTGAAAGAAATTTTTGGGGAACGTCTTGTGCTCCGATTGAGGAGTCCGCTTTGGATATTTGAGCGTCTATTTGAAAATTTCCCGTAACATGGCCTCCAAACAATGTTTGTGCTTCTATCTGCGAGGCAAAAGCAACAACACATAAAAGAGTAATTATTTTTTTCATAGGTGTATATTTCTCTACGGTTATATATACTTTGAGTTATTATTCGGAAATTTCTTCATTATGAAGAAGCTTTTTCACCAATTCAATCAATTTGTCTTCACTACCTTCCACAAATGAAGTATGTTGCCAAACAATTTCTCCTTTTCCGTTTACAATAAACGTATGGGGCACATTGACCACATTCATTGCACGTTTTAAATCTTGGTTTTGATCAATGTATACTTCGTATTCCCAGCCGCTGCCGTTTACAAGAGGTTTGACACGGGAAGCCGCACGGGCATCATCTATAGATACGGCAATAATTTTGACTCCGGTTTCATCTTGCCAATCTTCATATACCTCTTTAATGGTATTTAGTTCGCGAAGACAAGGTTTGCACCATGTAGCCCAAAAACTAACAATAAAAGGTTTGCCTTCGTTTTGCAACGTTGAAGATTGCACTGTTTTTCCATCCAGTGTCTTGATGGAGATATTTTCAGGTAATTTTTGATAGTTTTTTCCTTCTTGTGCATGCATAATATTGACGGATGCCAATAAAATAAATGCACATATTATTATTTTTTTCATGTTTTAAGGTGTTTTTAATTTATGAATGATTTATTTTTTTCGTGTAGTGGTTTCCGTAACTAATCTTATCAGGGATGTTTTATACTCGCTTTCGGGAAGTGTTACTAACAGTTTCATTGCTTTTTCGATGAAATCACTTGCTCTACGATGGGCAAATTCTAAACCTCCGAATTCAGTTACTTTGTCGATAATCAATGCGATATCGGATTCCGTTACTTCTTTTTGCGTAAAAATACGTTTTACCTTTTCACAATCTTCGGCAGGGGCAGTGGAAAAGAAATGGATAAGCGGTAATGTTACTTTATTTTCTCGAATATCGTTTCCGAATAGCTTTCCCGTATTTACATCTCTGGAATAGTCCAGAATATCGTCTTGTATTTGAAAAGCGATACCTAAATGTTCTCCGAATTCAGCCATCTTTTGTTGGTTTTCCTCCGATGCTTGACTGGTAATGGCTCCTATCAGGCAGCATGCTGAGAAAAGGGAGGCTGTTTTTTTACGGATAATTTCATAATAATGGACTTCCGAAAGGTCAAACTCTATCGAAGTTTGTTGTTGCAACATTTCCCCCTTGCCCATTTTTTCAGCTACGGAACTAATAATTTCCAATATTTTTTTATTGTCGATTTCAACAAGTATCTTCAATACCAGAGCATATAAATAATCGCCGGCAAGAACCGCAATTTTATTTCCCCAAATATCGTTTATTGTTTTTTTTCCTCTTCTCATCGACGATTCATCTACTACGTCGTCGTGAACTAATGACGTTATATGTAATAATTCGATAGCTAACCCCGTACGAATTGTCTTCTCGGTAATTTTTCCGTGTGCACCGGCAACAAGAAATAATAATGTGGGTCTAATCTGTTTGCCTCTAGTTGTACTTAAATAGGATGTAACCTTGTCAAGCAGGCTGATTCCACTTATGGACACTGTATCATATTGACGACCGAACTCTTGTAATGGAATTTCTATGGGTTTTATAATTTCTTTGTGTAAGTCCATAACATAAAAATATTCTGCAAAAGTAAAAGTTTATTGATTAAAAACAAAGCAAAAGAATCGTCCACGTGAATAAATTTCCATTGTTTTTTTTAAAAATATCTGTTTTTAAGTGCGTTGTGTATTTTTTGATTGCAGTAAAAGCTAAAAGTTATTTTTTTTAGAGAGTCCGGGAAAAAGTGATATTTTGCTATAATGGGGTTGCAAAATTAGGGATTATTTAAAACTAGAATAGTTCAGGCTTTTTCTTTTTTAATTTGAAAATTAATTTCTCTTTAGGGTATTTGCGTGTATATCCTTTGGCCTCCAGAGCCGCTACCGTTTCGTTATAGCCTAATTCAAATAAAACTTGGATGTTGCTTAAATCAAATTGGCTGTAGTCCGAGGTGTTTACATTAACCAGAATATCGCACATTTTTGCATCTAGTGAAGCATTGGCTTTGAGCATAAAGGTAAAGGAACGCATCGCAATACTTAACATATTATGTTTGTAATCGGATGAATGTAAGGGTAGGACGTTGATGCCTATTACGGTTCTACATTTTTTGCGAATTCGATTTACCGGAAAATTTTCCAATACACCGCCGTCAACATAGTAAGTACCGTTAATTTTCATGGGATAAAAAAATACGGGGATGCTGCACGAAGCCATTATACGAGGAGCTAATTCCCCTTTGTTGAATACCGTTACGGATCCTTTGTCCAAATTGCAAGCTACGGCTAAAAAAGCAATTTTCAATTCCTCAAAATTTTTTACAGGAAGCTTTTCATTCATCAATTCAATAAGTGGTTTTTGATCAAAGAGCCCCGCTTTAGGTACACTCAAATTGAATAGATTTTTGAAATCTTTTGTAGAAAAAAGGTTCACTAAATCAATGGGTTTCATGCCTCCCGCATAAAAAGCCCCGACAAGAGACCCTACACTGGTTCCCGATATTACTTCGGGCACCAATCCGTATTCTTCCATGGCTTGTATAGCTCCGCAGTGTGCCGCGCCTTTTGCACCGCCGCCGCTGAGGGTTAGTCCGATTTGGTAAAGTTTTTGTCCCATATTACATCGCTTTATGTACTTCTAAAAGGAACATTAAAGATCTTTTAATTATCCAAATAACAAAAAAGGACGTAATTTTATTACGTCCTTTGTATATATATCAAAAATATTATTCACCAAAACTGGAACCGTCAAAACAATGTGTACAAAGACATTCTTTTGGCAATCCTATTGCTTTTGTAATGGTGCCGAGATTATTGAATTTTAACGTGTCAACACCCAAATGTTTGCGAATTACGTCCACTAAATTGGCATATTCCTTAGAAGTGTCGTCCATATAAAGGCGTAGATTTTTACAGGAATCTCCCTCTAATTCTTTAATCACGCGCCGTGTGATAAGTTCTAGTTCGGTTTTTGATGCGGAGAAATTTAAATAATGACATCCGTATAACAATGGAGGGCAACTTACACGAATATGAATTTCTTTTGCACCGTAATCATATAACATTTTTACATTGTCGCGAAGCTGAGTTCCCCTAACGATAGAATCATCACAAAAAACCGCACGCTTTCCGGAAAGGATGGCTCTATTGGGTAGTAATTTCATTTTGGCCACATGTTCACGCATTTCCTGATTTACAGGCATAAAACTTCTAGACCATGTCGGAGTGTATTTAACGATGCCCCGTTGGTAGGGAATTCCTCTTCCCGCAGCATATCCCAATGCCATTCCAATTCCTGAATCAGGGATGGCAGATACAAAATCGGCATCAATATCATCATTTTGCCCCAACTCATAACCGCTCATATAACGTACGTGCTCTGAGTTTATTCCTTCATAATCTACACACGGATAACCATAATAAATCCAAAGAAACGAGCAAATTTGCATTTTTTCGTTAGGAGCCAGCAATTGGTTTATTCCTAGAGTGGAGATTTTTACAATCTCGCCGGGGCCCACAAAACGTTCCGTTTCGTAACCTAAGTTGATATAACTATGACTTTCAAATGCAACAGCATATCCATTATCGTTCTTCCCGATAACAATAGGTGTTCTTCCATAATAATCTCTGGCAGCAATAATACTATCCTCTGTTAGAATTAGCATCGAACAAGAGCCTTTGACTTTTTGATATACATTTTGAATGCCTTCGACAAAATCTTTACCTTGAGTAATCATTAATGCAATGAGTTCAGTGGGATTGGTCGAGCCCGAACTTAACTCTGTAAATTGTTGATTCCTGGAAAGACAATCCTTCTCTAATTCGTCAATGTTATTAATCTTGGCAACTGTAACAATAGCAAAACGGCCTAAATGTGAATTTACCACAATTGGCTGCGCATCGGTATCGCTAACAACTCCGATGCCGATGTTCCCTTTGAATTTTTTTAATTCATCGTTGAATTTTGTTCTGAAATAAGAATTTTGAATATTATGAATGGAACGATGAAAAATACCGCCTTCTATCGTTACCATACCTCCTCTTTTTGTTCCTAGGTGAGAATGATAGTCAGTACCATAGAACAAATCGGTTGAACATGAATGCTTAGAAACAACCCCGAAGAATCCTCCCATATTGCTGAAATTAAATTTATTATATATAATATAGCAAACGCTATTAATGCTGCAAAATTAAATCTTTTT
>CAYYUE010000006.1:0-22351 GCA_964474745.1 uncultured Bacteroidaceae bacterium
CTCTCCTTTGGCTCCTGTGAGTCCGATAGGCCCTTGGGGCCCGATATCCCCTTTGCTTCCTGGCAAACCTTGGTCCCCTTTTGGTCCGGTAAGGCCTTGTATGCCTTGTATTCCCTGCTCTCCTTTGGCTCCTGTGAGTCCGATAGGCCCTTGGGGCCCGATATCCCCTTTGCTTCCTGGCAAACCTTGGTCCCCTTTTGGTCCGGTAAGGCCTTGTATGCCTTGTATTCCCTGCTCTCCTTTGGCTCCTGTGAGTCCGATAGGCCCTTGGGGCCCGATATCCCCTTTAGCTCCGGTATCTCCTTTGCTTCCTGGCAAACCCTGGTCCCCTTTTGGGCCGGTAAGGCCTTGTATGCCCTGTATTCCTTGGTCTCCTTTAGGTCCGGTGAGTCCTATCGGCCCTTGGGGCCCGATAGGGCCCGTAGTTCCGGTGTTTCCCGTCGCTCCGGTATCTCCTTTATCTCCTTTGGGTCCTTGCGGTCCGGTAAGCCCGGTATCTCCTTTATCCCCTTTGGGTCCTTGTGGTCCGGTAAGCCCGGTTTCTCCTTTGTCTCCGGTGAGCCCTATAGGCCCTTGCGGGCCCATAAGGCCTATTTCTCCTTGGGGGCCTTGGGCTTTTATTCCGGTATCAACGGTGCCCACATACCAGTTGCCGTTGCTTCCGATGGCGGGGGTGGTTTCCTCTACGGCATCCAATGAGGTTTGAGCTGCCGTATTCACGTCGGCAGGTTTAATGGAGTTCTTTTCTGTTTTTGCGCCGATGGCATTCCATAATCGGCGCGCTTCTGTTATTGCTGTTGCCATAATTTTCCGTGGTTAAGATTTACTTAAATTGTTCCATACATACACTGTTGAAAATGCGATTTTCCTTGAATCCGCCCCCGTTTAATGCGAAGCCGATCCATAGGTCCTCCACCTCTTGGGGAGCAATGCCTTCAATTTCTATTTTCCATGTTGCCGTCGTCTTAAACGAAGGGGTTAGGTTGGACCGGTAGTGCACCGGGTGGTTCCGGGTATGCTTTGTTTGCAACGGTTGCAGGCCTCCCTCGGCATGCCCTATGCGGCAGACGGGATCAGCAGCCACGTGTTGGCGAAACACCCGCACGGAAGCCGTTTCTACGGCTTTCGCCTCTGTGCAGCCTCGGAAGAAGTAGGGGAGCATCGCGTTCGAAATGGCAAAATACCGAGAAGTGAGAGAGATGCTTGGAGACATTTGATTCCAATCGTCGGGGAAATCTTGTTTGGGACTGAAAAACAAGGCACCCAATGCAGGAAGGTCTTCTTGGAGTGCTTCTTTGTTTTTTTTGTTTTGTATGGGCGAAACGTGAGAGCAAAATGTCTCGTGCCTGGGAGTAAAATTTCTTGTGCTTGAGAAATTTTTTTCCTGCGCTTGAGAAACGGAGATGTCCGGTTTGTAAGTGTTTGTATGTGTCATTTTGTTTCTGCTTAAGGAATTGTTACAATTCCGCCGTTTTCATAAATCGTTTTGATTTGTATTTCGGATAATTCTTCAAAGACCGAAAAATGAGAGAAATAACCTATCGTATTGTTATTTCCATACAAACCGATAGAAAGTTTATCTTCTGCAGTAACTCCAAGCCATTCAGTGGAATGGATAGTTGATTGAGTATGAAATACACCATTTTTATACAGTTTTATTGTGTACGAAGCATTTTCATTAAAAATAATAGTCCATGTTATAAAATGTTTTTCATTAATAATGGTTAGCAAATCATTTGCTCTATGAAATATAATATAATCTGCACTTATTTCATTAGAATTGTTGTTTGGATATTTAGCTAAAAATAAGCCTGAGTACATTGTAGGATTTAGACGTGAAAAGCCGTGCATGCAATTAATTCCGCTCACATATTGTTTACATGTAACAAAACAGTTAAACGTTAAATTTTTATTTTGCGGAATACTTGTACTCCAGAGTGTTCTACATGTACTTGTGTTGAAGGGGTTGTATAATTCTCCGTCTTTAATATAGTTATTCCCATTATAAAAAGTATTTAAAATTCCGTCGTGAGCATATACGGCCTCCTTATTTTGTGTTAAGGGTGCATAAAACAGGAGTATGGGAGCCGGAGCCGAGGGGTTATGTTGTCTTTTCATGTTGCATCGTATGATAATAAGTAACCGCGTTATCTATTATTTCATCTACCTGTTCTTTGGCGGTTGCTTCATTGATTTGTTTTTTTGTTTCGTAAAATTTGGTTCTGCACACCCATCCGATTCGATCGTATGTTTCAAGGATCTCTTCGGCTTCTCTGAGGCTGTAGAATGTGTCGGTTCCTCCTTTTGCCATGCTGCGTACGGCATTGTTGAATTGATACTCTTCTACAAATCGATGCAGGGTGTACAAGGATATTTCACTGAGTATCGACAATTTTTCTTTTTTGTATAAGGTCAAATCAAATGAGGCAATCTCGGGCATCTTCATGTTTTTGATTTGAAGCGGTGTTGCATGGGGATGGGCTTTGTAAAAAGCCAGCTGCTCCGCTGTAAAAGGTTTGAAATCGGGGAATTGAGACATGTCTTTGCCGGTCTCTCTTACGGATAGCTTGTATCCGTCTGTTGTTACAAAGTATTTCATACGGTTGTTATTTTTAAGTTATCGGTATGGGTTATGATATAGTTTTTGTTGGGATCTTTGACGATTCCTATTTCTATGGCTTTTTCCGGTTGTACTTCAAACGACGTATTCCCGTATATCACTCCTCCGGATTCAAATCCCCCGAGCGAGAGAATTACTTCTCTATCGTACGACTTGTTGTGAAACAACAGATAGTTATCGTTCTGATTTGTTATTATAAGTTTTACGTTTACATCATGTTCCGATGCTCCTCTTGCATACACTCTGTTTCCGGTTGTATAAAATTCGGCATCGTTTCCTGTTATTTCCAATTCGATAAATGTGAATGAACTATCCTGCCCCGGATTGCCTTGCGGCCCCTGGGCTCCGGGAGCCCCTTGCGGCCCCCGGGCTTTTACTCCGGTATCAATGGTGCCCACATACCAGTTGCCGTTGCTTCCGATAGCGGGGGTGGTCTCCTCTACCGCATCCAATGAGGTTTGAGCTGCCGTGTTGACGTCGGTAGGTTTAATGGAGTTTTTTTCTGTTTGTGCGCCGATGGCATTCCATAATCGGCGCGCTTCTGTTATTGCTGTTGCCATAATTTTTGTGGTTAAGATTTTAATTGAATTGTTCCATAAATACACTGTTGAAAATGCGATTTACCTCGGAGCCTTCGCCGTTTAATGCGAAACCGATGCATAGGTCTTCCACCTCTTGGGGAGCAATGCCTTCAATCTCTATTTTCCATGTTGCCGTCGTCTTAAGCGAAGGGGCTAGATTGAACTGGTAGCGCACCAGATGGTTCCGGGTATGCGTTGTTTGCAACTCCTGCAGGCCTCCCTCGGCATGCCCTATGCGGCAGACGGGAGCAGAAGACACGGGTTGGCGAAGCACCAGCAGGGCTACCACTTCTACGGTTTTCGCCTCGGTGTAGCCTCGGAAGAAGTAGGGGAGCATCGCGTTCGAAATAGCAAAGCCCACGGAAACGGGGGAAGTGCTTGGAGACATTTGGTTCCAATTGTCGGGGAAATCTTGTTTGGGGCTGAAAAACAAGGCACCCAATGCAGGAAGGTCTTCTTGGAGTGCTTCTCTTGCTTTGGCTTCCAGAATGCCGTCGTATACCGCTGTGTATTGGATATGGAGCACCACGTCGGAAACGGTGGAAAGGTCGAACTGATCTACCCCCGCGGGGAATTTCAATTTCCATTGGCTGATGGCGCCGGCGTTTTCGAAGGGCAGGTAGCGTTCGTCGCCGAAGTTGAGCTCGAACAGACCGCTGTCGTTTTGTGCCGAACCGGTGCAAATGGATTGTGTGCCGCCGGTTTGGTATACAAAACGGGGGTCGTTGCCTATAGGATCTTCTTTATATCTCTGTTCGGAGTTTAGGGCGGTATTTTTTCTGATTTTGGCATTCAGGAGCGTGAGCATAAAGCTAACGGTGGTATAGGGCCCTGCTACGTTGGGAATGGTTACGGATACCGATTTGATGCGGCGTTTGTAGTGCCCCGGATAGTCCATATCGAACAAAAATTCCTCCAACGGCAATACGGTCTCTTTGCTTTCGATCAGTTCCGCCAATTTGTTGGGGTAGATTTGTGCCAGGGAAACGTGTTTGGTCAATTCCAAAGTGCGCCGGTTGTTATCCAAATAGGCGGCATCGAGCCGGTGCAGGTCGTGTATGAGTTTGTCGCCGGCCAACAACCCTTTTTTCAGGCTGTCCCAATATCCGAACTGAATAAAGGAGGTGATTTCGTAAATTCCCAATTCGTGACAGTAGCTTTTTTCGGCTTTTTTCGCCGTATCGTAGGCCAATTTATAGGCTTGGAAATAGAGTCCCGAAAGTTGGGTAATCATCCAGTTATACAAGGCTTCGTTGGTGTATTTGCTTTGGTAGTATTCTTTCACCGATTGGCTTTGTTCGATTTGCATTTCCAAGTTTTCCAACTCTTTTTCAGCCAGCATCAGGCGGATTTCGGAGGCGGTCAATTGTTTATTCAATTGGTTGATTTCCAACTTCGCCATTTGCGCCTGGAAATCCCAGTCTTCTTTTCGGCGTTGGTAACCGGCCTGGGTTAATAATCGCGATGAACTCCTGTCTAAACCTTGAGCTATTCCGGAAATGGAAATGGCTATAGAATTAACTCCGGCTGAAATTTGTTGCCCTCCAAAAGTTGCTGTTGCATAGGGAGATGCAGCTATACCTGCTCCTCCCGCCTGAAACTGAGGAATCATTGATAATCCCGATGCTACCGCAGAGAGTTGAGATGAAACCACACTAAGTACACCCGCACTAATTCCAAGTTGATATGCAGTTCCTTCCAACTTGTTCATATATTCCCTACTGCTATAGTATGCGTAGCGGGCGTTGGTGTTTTTGATATTTTCCTGAATGCTTTCCACTTGTTGCACGGCTTCGTCGATTTGCAGTTTGCGCAACTGTTTCATGGCTTTTTGCAGGGTAATTTCCTGATTGCTGCGCAAGAGGCTCAGGGTTTCGGCATCTTTCTTTTCGAGAGCGGAAAGGAGCTTGTCGCCCAATTGTTTTACCTCGTTGGTAAACTCTACGGCTTTTTGCATCATTATCCGGAAGCGATAGTAGGGTTGAGGGGCGGTAATGTCGTTGAGGGCTTCGCCGATGGATAAACCTGCGGCCGCGGCCTTTACCAACATGGCCGGATCGATGGGAGGCTCGAACAACGGCAATTCCCGAACCACACCCTCTATATTCATACAGTTGCGCAGCTTAAACAGCCGGTCTTCTACCGTATTCCAGTACTTGAGCATGTCTTCGTTGAACGGAATGCAGAAGTTTGTGGCATCGATGGCAGGAAGATTTTCATTGGTTGGGGTATACAGATACGGAATGGCGATGCTTTGGCTTTGTGCGACAAGGTTCAAGCTCGAACCTTGGCCCGTCGGTTTAATAGGAAAAATTTCTTTTTTTCCGGTAGAGGAGGCCGTTTTTTGCATCGGTTGCTGCTGGCTGTATTGGTATTGAGAGGTTTGTTGGTAAAAAGCGGGTTGAGAAATTTCAGGCTTGGTTATGTTGGCAATCTCAGTATTTTTTTCAAAGGTATATTGAAAAGCCGTGTCGTAGGTATTGATGCGGTTGAAAGTATTTCCCCATTCCACAATCTTCTCGTAGTTAAAATCGGCGGTTTGTATTCCCTTTTTGGGGAGCATCGCGGGGCGTTTTCCCAAAATTTCGTAGGCAAGAACATAGAGCAACGTGGCCTCGTTGTTGGATTCCATGCTGTCTTGCCGGAAAAGTTGGTCTGCCCAGGCAATTACATTGTCCACATATTTCATCACCACGGTTCTTTGGTAGGCCGTGGGGCGGGTGCGGGCAATCAGATGGGGATTGTAGGGGTTGTTGAGCCATGCATTCACCTCTGCCGCATGGGTTTTGATGTTTTTCAAAATATTCCGAATTTGCTCTTCTCTGTTGGCAAGTGTCGACTGTTCGAAAAAGGGCTTGGTGATCCAGTACTTCTGCGGAGAGAAATTGCTGCTTTTGTCCGTAGGGTTGAAAATATATTCGAACCATTTCATGGCATCGGCATATTTCTGGTTTTGACTTAATTTGCAGGCAATATACAAGGGGGTGTGGAAAAAAAGCTCCCAGTTGTAGGCGGAGTAGGCTCCCGACAGATTGAAGTCCAAAATGTCGTGTTCTTTGTTATATCCCTTGTCAAGGGATATATGGTTACCTGTGTATTCCTCCTCGAACCGGAAGGTGTTTTTCGGGAAGAAATTTTGGGGATCGACTTGAATTTCTCTGTTTAAAAGCCCCTCTATTCCGATTCGGTTCAGCTCTTTGATGAAGAGTTTGGTATAGGGGTGGTAAAAGGGCGCCATGTTGTAGTGGTACCTGTTTTGGTCTTCGGGGTTGAACGGACTTACAAAAAACGATCGCCTCATATCTTGGTAAAAGAATGTGTTGTATAAATGCGATTTGACGCGGGCATGCCAGATGCTCGGTTGGTTGTGAATGGCCGACACGATATGGGGGTTGTCGTTGCCTGTAGAAAGAAATCTGGCGGACATTGTTTGGGGATCGTGCAAAAACAGTTGTTTTTTTCCGTTCTCCTCGTGCATCGGATACCATTTGGATGCCCAAAAGCGAGATTTTTCGGGCCATATCACCGAATCGCCTCCGGGTAGAATGATAATGGGTACGGGTCTAACGTCTACCTCCGTTTTGGCAAGCAGCTTGTCGAATATACTTTTATTGCTTTTCGAGTTTTCACCCGATGCGTTGGCCACATATTCTTTGTAGATTTCAATGGAGGATATAAAAGGCATATTCTCCCTGTTAATAATTTTTTCTACTTCTTTTTCAAACATATAAAGGTTGGTGTACACTTGCGTAACTTCCCCGTCAAAAATAAACACTCCCGATTTGTAGTTCCAGGAAAAATAATTATTCGGATCTTTTTTATTATAAAATTCCGAGCAATAATAGTAAACGGAAAACATCAATTCGTTTTGCCCGGCGTTGTATTCGCTTACCAGAGAAAAATCGGATATGGGATGATGCCCGTAGGCCAGATGTTTGTTGGGCGCATACTGTACCCCCGACCATTTTTTATTTTTCAATACACTCCACCCGAGTTGAATCTCGGTGTATATATAGGGAGCTGAACTTTCCGCATTCGCATTATTGTTACTCTTATTGTTGTTGTTGTATGTTTTTTCTACCGTCATTAACCAGAAAAGGTGGAGTTTTCGGTTATATACCATGGGAACCACCGTTTCTCCTTTAATGTCCAATTCCACTTTTTCCCAGTGCGACCATTGGCCGGTGAGGGCGTCGTAGCTGCGGTAAAAGTACTGTGTAGGTGAGGATTTGGTGCGCGCAATCACGTGCAGGGTATCCACTTTCGAACCTTTTGCATTCAGGTTATCTTTTGTGAGCCCGTCGGTGTTGTTTTCCGTTTCTCGGTGTATTCCGCAAACGGTTAGGTTCGAAACTGCATGCAGTTTTTGCAAATAGTTTTCGAAAACGGTCTCCACTTGTTGCGCATCAATGTCTCCCTGATTCAGTTCGTCTTCCAATTCTTTGAAGAACGGAGTTTTTTGGTCTCTCAACTCGGGTTCTATCCAGTTTTCGGGATATAGAAATACCTTTCGGTTGGCTTCCCACAAACGGTATTTCTTCATCCATTCCCATTGCTTCCAGTTGCCGTCGGTGTCTTCGTTTGCTTCCACTTCTTTTTCCAAATTCAACAAGCAACGTTGCATAAACAACTGTACCGAGCAGGTAGCTTGCACAATACGCGAGGTTTTCATGCACGACGTCATTTCGGTATCCAACAAAAAATAATTGTATAAATCGGCTTTGTCGTTCCAGATGGGAGAGGGATTTCTTAAACTGTCGGCTATTAAATACGAAGCAAGGGCGTCGGCTTTGGCTTCGCGGATCGGTTTTTGCAATTCGGGGAGCATCGCTAACCATGCCTCTTTTTCATAGTGGCTTTTGGTGGCTTCTTTAATCTCTTTGTAAATGCTGCTTTCCGTATCTTCAGTCGCTTGTACCCATTTTATCAAGGTTTCTATGGTTACGTTGGTGCTGTTTCTATATGCCAACCGTTTTTCGATATCGAGGTACGTTTGGGAACGGTAATATGCCGCAAGGTTGGGTGGGTAAAAAGTGGACGATATGGATTTTAAATCTTCCAGATTCCAGCCGGTGAGCAGGGAGAGTCGGGAAATGAAATCGCTTTCGGAAGAAGGGGTGGATGTTGCCAGTAGTAGGAACAGCGAACCTTTTTCTTCGGAAGTGCCCCAAAGCAGCTGAAGTTGATACATGGCAAACAGTTCGAGAAATTGAGCCAGGTCGTTGGCCGACTTCTGCAACCCGAACCAGTCGAAGTCAAATGGTGTATTTTCGCTACGGGTACATAATTGAAACAGCAATGGAAAATCGACAGTTGCGATCCGGTATTCTTTTACCAGAAGGGTAAATTTATGCAACAAATGCAGATTGTAAGCGAGTATAGTGGCCGGAGGTGTTGCGTAGTTTCCGCGGTTACAGAATTCTTGCAATATGCTAATCGAGGTTTCATTTTGTGTTTTATAGGGGTATAAGAGATAGGTATCGGCTACCGATTTCGGCAAGTCGAAGATTTCAATCAGTTTCGCCTCTACAGCAAGAGCATCGTTGGTGGCATTGATGTAATCAACCACATGTTTATACCGTGCAATCAACTCATCTGCGTTTTGAATGCGAGTGTTGCGTAGATTTTCGGGGTTGAATAGTATGTCTAAGACTTCGGGCAAAAAACGGATAGAAAACGCTTCAATCTCATCGTAGTCCATTGTTACAGAGCTTTCAATCAATTGGATAAGCAGTTTTATGTCGTCTTCGTTATGGAATCGTTCGGAAGCCGACAGATGATCCGTAAAAAGTTGCTTGTAGGAGGAAGTGGCTCGATAAACCAAAGGATCTCCTTCCTTTGTGATGTCCCCGTTTTCAGGTTGCCTTAACAGTGAGGAAAATTGTTTTTTCAGTTCGTCGATGTAATCGGTAACGGTATTCTCGGAAAGTTGCAACGGATGGTTTTCGGGGTTATTCACCAGAAAGTCGTAGGTGCTTATCGGGAGTTTGGATGCTTTGATCTTCCTTATGGTTTCAATAAAGGCATTCACCTCTTCGGGAGTTTTGCCGAAGTTAGTTTGGAGTCCGCAACCTTGCATCTTCTTAATGGTTAATAGATCCGGAATTGCCGTTTTTTCTTTTTGTGCCAACGTAGCGTGACGGTATAAGTAGCTTAAGCACTTGATATCGCTGGGAAGATCACCTATATTTTCATAGTTTTTCATCAGCGTATCCATATCTTCCGCCGAAATACGGAGCGCCGCTGCAATTACCGGATAATCTTCTTCCACAAATTCTTTTTTTAACGGCTGCAAGATCTGTTGATCTTTAAAAATGGCTTCTAAGTTTTCGTTCACCGGGTTCGATACGGCTTTGGATAGAAATACACGCTCGTATAAACTGGTAACCGGCTTGGTGTTTTCTGATCCGGAAAGGCAGTTTATGTCTTCGTAAAACACCAGTAACGCATCGCAAGGGAGATTCAGGAGCTTTTGTTGTTGTTTGAACAAAAACAAATGATAGAGAGCGGTTTCGTTCAAACTGTCGGGATCGCTTGTATTCTGACAAAGGGTTGCGCTTTTCAAGAGCAGGTCCAACTCCCATATTTTCCAGCCGCTTTTTTGCCATACTCTGATAAAACGGTGAGCCCGATCAAATCCTTCTGAAGTTCCGGTTACAAACTTGTTGTGATAACTGCAGTCGTCGAATACCGGTTCTTTGGTTAACCCCACCCAAGGTTTTCCCCATAATAAATCGAATACCTGATGTATCGAAAGCCTGCTATCGAGCATAAAGTCGGGAATGGACATTTTATATGTATTACTACCTATGTTTTGCATCTTGCGCCATGTCGCATTACGTGCAACGGCGCTTTCCGGAGATAAAGCCGTTACACAGTTGACTTCGAATGGGGTAAGCCCGAAAAATTCGCCGGCTATTTGCGCATTGGCCGGTTGCTGTTCGCTGCCGGAAGGTGTGGTTTGAAAACGGCGCATCAATTCAAAACGATCGACCCCCATTTTTGTAAGGTAGGCGTTCCCCTCTTTTTGGTATATATTGAGCGGGGCAAACATGGGGTATAAACTTGTTGCGAGGTAGTCGTAAGCCGTCTTTTTCATATCTTGTAAGACGTGTTCCGGAGCGGCACATAATTCTGTATACGATAATGTACTCTGGCATTGTTCTACGGCTCTTTTGTACTGTGGACGAAAGCCTTTGAGCACAGCTTCTTCCAATACTTCGCACACCAAATCGATGTAGGGCATCACCGTATTCGTATTTTGGGTATTGAGGTAAATTTGGCTGATGTCGGAGCGCCGGGTGTCGAACACGTTTTTTAAAGAGGTTCCCTTTTTCGCTTTTCGGGCACGCATAAAGGTGAGGATATCTGCCAAATAAGCCGCCGCACTATACACCGACTCGTCGTGTTCGCATTCGCAATAGTCGGTACTTCCAAACAAGAGCGCAATATCGGGAAATTCATTTTGTAAATCTTTGACCATGGCCGCCACTTCATCGCGAGGAATCATGGCCGCGTTTCCTATATTGAGTGCCTGATTTATATTTGCAAAAGCCGATAAAGAGTTGGAAAAACGCCCGCTTGCCATATTGAATACGCTGTCTATTTCCTCTTGCGTTAAGGTGGATTGGAATTGCTTTTCCAATTGCTGTTTGCCCATGAAATAGACCTCACCCGCATTTTGTATACCCGCCCCTACTATTGTTGCGGCTACCTGCGGCGACGGAGTCATGCGATACACGCGTTGAATAGCCTCCAATTCTTGTTTGGCCCCTTCTTCCACTTTTAGGTCGTTTACGTTATCTGTCAGTAAATTAAAATCCTTATTGGCTATCAAAGCATTCTTTATTTTATCGAGGAATGCAAACTTACCAAGAGGTTCCAACCTATTTAGGGTATTCAAATCGGGAAAAAGCCTTTGTATATTGTTCCAAATAAAGTCTGTGTATTTTTCTTTCAAATCTTCAGGCGGATTTTCTCTAGCAATTATAGAAACTTCTTCGTAGGTCAATGCTCCTAAAAACCGATACCCCTGTTCCTTAATCTCAGACACATATCTATTTGTGACATAATCAATCGTGGGTAACCAGTTTCGAACCACGCGGCTGATTTGAAAGACGTCGGTCAGCTTTTTTACATTTTCCGTACCGTATTTAGATTCATTCTCCTTATTATGTAATGCATCGATAAATGCATTGAAATCGGTTATATTCGCTATAAACAAATGAGCCACCTCTATTTTTTTTTCTTCGGGAAGCATATCTTGAACAGCAAGATCTATGATAACCTTTAACGAGGTGCCTCCTTCTAAGATATCATTTTTGTAGGTCATGCTTTCGTTTAGGGAAAGGAGCTTTTCCACCATTCCTTTTATCGCATCCTCCGAAAATTCGGATATGTAGGATTCTTTGCAGGCCCATTGTGTATACGCTTTCAGCGATTCGGCGTCCAATAGATTCAATCCTGTAACAATCGTTATTTTATACTTCTCTATATCCGTTATCCATTTTTTATCATCTTCCAAAAACTCCTCCGCAAAAAGCTGTAGGGGCATATTTACAGGAATATTTTGATATAAATACCCAAAATAAAATTCTTGAGTTTGTTTATCCTTATCCAGCAGGGTCGCCAGTAAGAAACGCATCCAGATCTCAATATCGATTCCTGTTATCGAGGCTAACTGCTGAAAGTCTTTCGGAAGAAAATATGAAAATTTCGATATCTCAATTCCTAAGCTATTGAGTTGTTTTAAGAGAGATGTATATATGGGATCTCCCTTGTATGAGAACATATCGGACGAGAAATTGAAAATGGATTCCGTGTTGTCGATAACCAGGTAACCGGAAGAAAAAGTCGTTTTATCCGGATTATCCACGATTTTAACGGATAGTTTATTTGTCAAAAGTTCTTTTTCGTCTAGATAACCCGCAATGTTGAGGTACATTCTATAAGATCCGTCTCTCAATGTGATGCAAGAGCCTATGCTCTCCATATCCCCGTAAAAAGAGACGATTCGGCAGATCAACGTTACTCCTTCCACCGGGAGCCCGCTGCCATTGGTTACGATCCCGCAAATACGATACTTTCTTTCCAGTAAAGTATTCAACTGCGTTACGGTGTCGGCAGGTATCTTTTCGCTGACAATGAGCCCGTATTCTTGCTGGAATTGCATCACTGCTTTTCGGGTTTCTGCACCAAAATTGCGTTCTTTGATTTCTTCCGCATTAATAGGGTATCCTAAAGCTACCAATCCTTGTTGCAATACATAGATGTGTTCTTTGTTGTTCAAAGAAAAATCGGTTGGAATTAAAAAAGTATTCATATTTATTTTAATTTAAAAAAGTATTTCTTCGTTTGACAGGGTATACTCCCTCTTGTACACTGTTAATACACTATTTTATTTTTATATATTTAATAAATCAGTCCTATATAGCTGCATGTGCTACGACTGCTTTGTTAAATGGTATGGTAATGTATTCTTTTTATTTATCCCGTTTTGTTTGATTTAAACTGCTTTATTTATTCTGATTCTTCTTTACACGAATGCATACCTGTCTGAAATATTACTTATAAATATCACATTTATAAGCAATTGATCCCATTTCGAAAGGGGGATTCAAACGTTCTTTTTTGTATATGCCGCCTAAATAAAAACGTATACGAATTGTTAAGAGATGTTTAGTTAGGCTATACGAATATGTTATAATATAATGAAGAACTTGATTTTTTGTTAACGTAGTTTATTATAATCCAAATGTGTCCCTATCTGATTATCGTAGTAATTTTCTGCAAATATAACAAATAAATTTATATTGAACGAAAAAAAATTCTTGTATATAAAAAATATAATTGTAAATAGTTGAAATAAAGTATTTTGCGAAATGAAAAAAATTTTAATTTATAAAAAAAATATTTTTTGAAAGGTTTGTGCTTGTTATGCTTTTGTTGCACAATAAATCATGAAAGAAAGGCGGAGGAAATTTTAAATGCCTTATTCTTTGGATATTAAAAGACAAAACCTGCGGTGCTTTCTCTTGCAGGTTTTGTCTTTTTAATTGTTTGATTTTTGTATTTTTGGGTATGTAAAAACAATTACAACGTTATTTGCATCTGTTTGTTGTTATTCCATACCTTCTCTTGTTACGGATTGAATCAGTTTCTTGCAATTTTCGTCCGGGTATAGTGTAAAACCCGGGTTGGGCGACAGGTTGACGATTTCATTGCCTTGTTCGTCTTTGGAAAACCCTTTTATGCAACGATAGGCACCGATCAACTGTCTTTCTTTATCCAAGGTAACAAAATATTCATCGCCTATTTTATTATATAGCGATTGGACTTCTTCATGGGTAGTAAGAGTTTCTCCGTTCATTTTTATAATCACGGTCGTTTGTCCTTTCGGATAAAAATATGCAATATCATCAATCGAAATCATTTCGGGTTTGCCGGCATATACCAGAACTTTTCTATCGCGCAATGCTCCATAGTTCCATTTTTCTATGATTTCCAAGTTGTTCCCGTTCCAGAATTTCCATAGGCCGTTTTTTAAGCCGTCGGAATAGTTGCCTTGGGTGGCTGTTTTTTTGTTTACATATTCGGCATAGGCACCGTTGAGAAGGTCGTTGACATAGTTTCCGGTAATGTACCCCGATTTTGTTTTACGATACCAATACCCGTGTTTTTTATTATCGTTCCAGTATTGAATTTCCAAAGTGTCGCCATGCTCTGAAAATAGCATCGATTTGCCTGTTTTTGTCCCCATTTTATAGGTGTCGGTTTTCATGAGGTTCCCTTTTTCATTATAAATATGCCAAATACTGTCTTTGTTTTTTTGATTGTAAAAACCGGTAGCCATTAATTTCCCGTTTTTGGAATAGGCTTCATGACGACAATACCGCCCTTTGTCCGAGAACATGTTTTTCATCCGCACGGATCCGTCGCCATAGTAATAGGTAAAAGTTCCTACTTCATATCCGTCCACGAAAGTGCCTTCGTATATTTTACGATTGTTTTTATCCACTTTTACCCAGTCTCCTTGCCGGCGACCTTGGTTGTCCATTTTGTTTTGAGCCATACACAGTATAGGTAAACAAATGAATATACATGCTAACAATTTGCTTCTCATAATAATGCTTGTTTTATTACTGTTTTTCTGGTTTGAATATATGTTGCTGTTTAGAGTATTTACAATAGCCGATGATGTTGTTTGTTGTCATTCCGCTCCCCGGGGTATGTTCGATGGAATTCCTGATATGATTTTTTTTGCGATGTTTATATTGCTTATACGACAATGAGAAAGGAATTGTAAAAAAGCGAGCAATTGTTGTTGCCATAGGATACTTGGCAAGCGACAAAATAACGATACATGTAACTGAAAATATGAATTTACGGTTCATGATATTTGTTATATGCATAAATAAATACGGCTTTGATTGTTATAAATAAGGATGCAAAATTACATTGTTTTTTTGAAATAGATATGACTATTTTTTCTTTTCAACAAATTCTTTTCTTATCATTTGGTATACAAAATTCCGTGATAGTGAATAAAAAGTTGTACCTTTGCAAAATATTTTGGCTTAATTGGTCATAAAGTCGTTCTGATATTTTGAAGGGAAAATATTATGTAAATCAGTATAATAAATAAACAAAATTGTACTTTTCGGCTGGATGATTCAGTTTTGTTTTAGAAAAAAAATTATACGATAAAACATGATGACATTTTCAGAATTAGGTGTGGATCCAAGAATCTTGGATGCCATTGCCGACTTGGGTTTTGAAAACCCTATGCCTGTTCAAGAGGCTGTATTACCTATATTGTTGAACTCCGAAACAGATTTAATTGCCTTGGCTCAAACGGGAACCGGAAAAACGGCGGCTTTTGGTATTCCGACGATTCAGAAGTTGGATTATACGAATCCGCATACGGAAGCTGTAATATTGAGCCCCACGCGTGAACTTTGCGTACAAATTGCAAAGGATTTGGAGAATTATGCCAAATACATTCCGGAATGTACCGTAGTGCCCGTATATGGCGGTGCGAATATTGAGGTACAGAAACGGGCATTGAAAAGAGGTGCTAAGATTGTGGTAGCTACTCCCGGCCGTATTAATGATTTGTTGCGTCGCAAGTATGTAGACTTGTCCCATGTGCAATGGGCCGTACTGGACGAAGCTGACGAAATGCTGGATATGGGATTCAAGGACGATCTGGATTATATTTTAGCTCAAACTCCGAAAGAAAAACATACGCTGCTCTTCTCTGCAACCATGCCTAATGATGTGGCTCGTATTGCGTCCAACTATATGCATGAACCGAAAGAGGTAACGGTGGGTTCTCGAAATTCGGGATCCAACAATGTAAAGCACTGTTATTATTTGGTGCATGCCAGAGACCGGTATTTGGCACTGAAGCGCATAGCCGATTATTATCCCAGTATTTATTCTATTATTTTTTGTAGAACGCGTTCGGAGACTCAAGAAGTTGCCACTGCTCTTATTCGCGACGGATATAATGCCGATGCTCTGCATGGCGATTTGTCGCAAGCGCAACGTGATCATGTGATGGAACGTTTTCGCTGTCGGAACCTACAAATGTTGGTGGCTACCGATGTGGCTGCACGCGGATTGGACGTGTCAAATTTAACGCATGTTATTAATTATAATTTGCCGGATGAAATTGAACAGTACACTCATCGTAGCGGACGTACGGGACGCGCTGATAAAACAGGCGTTTCGATTGCCATTATAAATATGAAAGAAAAACACAAAATCAGGCAGATTGAAAAGATAATTCAGAAAAAATTCGAACAATTGCCAATTCCGACAGGAATAGATGTTTGTGAAAAACAATTTTATGACATGATTTTAAAAGTGGAGAATGTGGAAGTTAACTATGCTGAAATAAACCACTTTGTATCAGAGGTTGTAAAACGGTTGGAGTGGATGGACAAAGAAGAATTGATAAGCAGATTTGTATCGGTAGAGTTCAACCGATTTTTAGAGTATTACCGGAATGCTCCAGATTTGAATGTAAAAGAAAAAGAAGAGAACCAAAAGATTGATAAGAAAAAGGAAAGGGTAAGACATAACGATACGGGAATGGCCCGTTTGTTTATCAACTTGGGGTACGAAGACAAAATTCTTCCTCAACGGCTAATCGGATTGATTAATGATACTTGTCGCAACAAAGATATTCGAATCGGAAAAATTGATATTTTGGAACGTTTTTCTTATGTAGATGTTGAGGATGCCTACGCCAATGAGATTATTGAAGCTTTTCATGGTGAAACGTATCGAAGAAAACCTTTGATTGTGGAAGCCGCAAATGTAAAACGTACAGGCCAGATGCGTGATCGAAAGAATGGAAAACGAGCTTCGGAGCACGATGGTTTTGGTCGGAGAGAAGGAGGCCATAATCAACGGAGTGCGAAAGGGGATCGGAAAAGCGGACACCGTACCGATTCATCCAATGGTTTCGAAAAAAACAATCGCCGCGAGAGAGGTAGAGACAGAAAAAGATAAATAATAATGAAAAAGCTCGGCAATATGTCGAGCTTTTTTTTAATATTAATGGATTGTGTAGTTTTCATATCCTTTTTTGCCTAAAAGGGCGAACATGTTTTTTTTGTATGCCTCTACTCCCGGTTGGTCAAATGGATTGACCTGGAGTACGTATCCGCTTATTGCACATGCATATTCAAAAAAGTAAATAAGCTCTCCCAATGTTGTTTCGTCAAGTTTGGGAATCGCAATGCGCATAATGGGAATTCCTCCGGAATGATGGGCAATGGAAGTCCCTTTTTCCGCGAAATGGTTGAGTTGGGTAATGGTTTTCTTTTGTAAATAATTTAATTCATCCAGATTTTCTATATCGTATGGAATATCGATGTGTGCTTTGGAGGTTTCTATACTGAGAACGGTTTCAAATAACAACCGCTCTCCATCTTGAATGTATTGCCCCATGGAGTGAAGGTCTGTTGTAAAAATGGCACTGTGAGGCAATATTCCTTTTCCGTCTTTCCCTTCGCTTTCTCCGTATAATTGTTTCCACCACTCGGCCATATATTTCAGATTGGGAAGGTAGCTTACGAGCATTTCCACTTTTTTACCTTTCCTGTACAACAGATTTCGAATTGCGGCATATAACAGTGCCGGATTTTTCCAAACGGAATCGGTTTCAATACAGTGTTGCTGCATCAAAACGGCTCCGGAAAGGAGTTTCTCGATATCAAAGCCGGCAACGGCAATGGGCAGCAGCCCTACAGGAGTAAGAACTGAAAAACGCCCTCCTATATTATCCGGAATTACATAGGTTTTATATCCTTCTTTTTGTGCAATATCGTGTAATGCTCCTTGGTGAGCGTCGGTGATGGCAATAATTCGTTTTTTGCTGCCTTCTTTACCATATTTGTTTTCAATATGATTTTTCAATAATCGAAAAGCCAAAGCCGATTCTGTTGTTGTTCCGGATTTTGAAATAACGGTAAGTGCATAGTCATAAGAATCCAATACGGACAGTAAGTCGGCATAGTACTCTTCGCTTAATGTATGTCCGGCATATAGAATATAGGGATCTTTTTTGTTTTTTGCCAGTGTCCCAAATTCCGGCTGCAGGGATTCTATAACGGCTCGTGCTCCTAAATACGAACCTCCGATACCTACGACAACATATAGCTGGGCTATTTTTTTAATTTCTTTGGCGTCGTTTTGTATCGATTCGAGTAGATCATTGTTAATGTCCGATGGTAGTGTTGCCCAACCTAAAAAATCGTTTCCTTTTCCGTCTTTTTTTAATAGTTGCTTTTGTGCAACGGTAATTTCATGTTGTATGGCATCGATTTCTTGGTTGGTTATAAAATCTTCTACAAGTTGAATATCTAACTTAACAGTGGTCATCATTATTTTATTTGTATTACAATATTATAGTTTCATATTTTCAATTGCTTTTGCAATAGCGTCCAGTGCCATTTTCAAGGTAGCTCTGGGGCATCCGATATTGATGCGAAAATATCCTCGATATTGTTCTCCTCCAAAATTTGTGCCATCGTTTAAAGCAACTTTTGCTTTATCGATAAGCATTGTTTTTAGGGCTTCGTGAGTTAAAGGTAATGCGTTGAAATCCAGCCAAACCAAATAAGATGCTTCGGGTAATACAGCTTTAACGGCCGGTAATGATTCTTTTAAGTATTGATCGAGAAAAAGAACGTTTTCATAGATATATTCTTTTACCTGGCGCAACCAATCTTCACCGAATTTGAAGGCAGCCTCGGCACCTACGTAAGCAAAAACGTTTCCGTTTGCCGTTTCATAGTGTTCAAGAAAGCCATAAAATGTGTTTTTTAATTTCGAGTTGCGGATATAGCAGACAGAGCTTCCCAATCCTGCTATGTTGAATGTTTTGCTGGGTGCGATAAACGTAATGGAAATATTGCGTGCTTGTTCGGAAATGGTAGAAAATGATGTATGCCGGTATCCCGGTAAAGTTAAATCGGCGTGAATTTCGTCGGAGATAAGAATCATTCCATTTTGATAACAAATATCCGCAATTTGTAATAAATCGTTTTTGCTCCAAACGGTGCCGCCCGGATTATGAGGATTTGATAAAATCATCAGCTTACAGTCTTTTGATTTTATTGCGAGATCGTCAAAATCAATAGAGAACCTTCCGTTTATAATCTGTAAAGGACTAGATACCAACTCTCGATCGTTGTTTTGAGGAAGATCTATAAATGGAGGGTATACGGGAGGTGTTATAAGGATTTTGTCTCCTTTTTGTGTGAACGCTTGTATGCAAAATGCAATTCCGGAAACAATTCCGGGAATGAAGTGTAGTTCTTCCCGGTGAGCTGTTATATGATAATGTTTTTTTAACCAAGTTATAATGCTTTGAAAATAGGATTCGGAACCGAACGTATATCCCAGTACTTCATGTTCGCACCGCTTTCGTATCGCATCCATAATAAAATCGGGAGTGCGGAAGTCCATGTCGGCAACCCACATCGGCAAAAGGTCGTTGTTTCCAAAATGGGGTTCCATCAGATCGTGTTTTACACATGAAGTTCCTTTCCTGTCGATAATTTCGTCAAAATGATATTGCATAATCGTTGTTGTTTACCGTGTATAAGGGGCTATGTCGATGCCTGAAAAATTGTTATTCAGGTATTTGAAGTAGCCGGCAATGCCTACCATAGCAGCATTGTCTGTGCAAAATTGGAGTTTTGGAATGTAAACATCCCAATGGTATTTTTTCCCCAACTCTTCGAGTTGGCTTCGTAAATATGAATTAGCCGATACGCCTCCTGCAATTGCTACCTGCGAAATACCGGTATCTTTCATGGCTTTTGTTAACTTTTTCAATAAAAATGACACAATACAGTGTTGTATGGAAGCGCATAGGTCGGATTGATGTTCTTTAATGAAGTTAGGATTTTCAGCAATGCGGTCACGTAAAAAATATAAAAAAGAAGTTTTGATACCACTAAAACTGTAGTCATAGTTTTTAATTTGAGGGGTAGCAAAGGTGAACGCGTTGGGATTGCCTTCTTTTGCCAGTTTATCGATAATAGGCCCTCCCGGGTATCCCAAATCCATTATTTTTGCAGCTTTATCGACGGCTTCACCGGCTGCATCGTCTATGGTATTCCCCAATATTTCCATATCGAAGTAATCTCTTAATAAAATAATTTGAGTATGTCCACCCGAGACCAATAAGCACAAAAATGGAAATCCGGGAATTTTGCTGTCGTCAGTTTCTTTAATAAAATGAGAAAGTACGTGAGCTTGTAAATGATTTACATCAATTAAAGGAATATGAAGAGCTTGAGAAAAGCTTTTGGCGAACGAAACACCTACTAATAGAGATCCTAACAATCCGGGACCACGAGTACATGCAATTGCATCGATTTGTTTTTTATCGATTCCGGCATTTTTGATAGCAGCATCTACAACAGGGATTATATTTTGCTGGTGAGCTCTCGATGCTAATTCCGGAACAACACCGCCGTATTGCTCGTGTATTTTTTGGCTTGCAATGATATTGGATAAGATGCGATCATTTTGAAGGACTGCAGCAGAAGTATCATCGCACGATGATTCTATGGCAAGTATTATTGGCATAATTCATGTATCTTTATTTCGTTTTTTACGTATCAATAGAAACCATGCAAAAGTACATATAAATTTTCGATTATGGCTCTTCCGATAGTAATAAAGGAATTTTAGATGTTATAGAAACAATAATTCTATGTTGAACGAGTTTTTTTAACATGGAAAGCGGAGTAATAATTAAAGTAAAACAATAAATAGAGAGATTTATTAAACGTTTTTTCAACATAATAAAGCGATTCTTCATCGGTATTTTCTTGACTGTCTATATCATAATAGCACTAGTCAACTATTCTTTTGTGCAAACTCTTTTGGGGGTAGGCGTGTCTACCTATTTTTCAAAAGAATGGAATGCAAAGGTGCAAATAGCGTCCATTAATTTGAATATATTGGACCATCTTATTTTGAGAGGGGTGGAATTGTATACACCTCAAGGGGATACTGTAATTATTGCGGAGCGTATTAGCATCCGATTCGATGAATTTCCGATCACTCCCCAAGGGTTGAAACTGGATCGGGTTCGATTGAAAAATACGTATTATTGTTTTCAAAAATATGACAATGGGAAAGATAATAATTTGAAATTTATTATTGATTATTTTAAAAAAGAAAAAGCAGAAGATACGACTTCGAGTAATCGCTTTGTGATAAGTGTGAATAAACTGGTGTTGCGTAATGTAGAATATCAGATGTATTTGCCCGGATATGAAGATTTTAAATTCACACAAGGGGTGAATGTGAAGGGTATGAATTTTAAAAATATCAATGCGAAAATAAACAATATCCGAGTTGATGCCAGTTATGTAACAGCTAAAATAGAATCGTTTTCGGCCGTAGAAAAATGTGGTTTTACCTTAAAGTCATTGTACGGGCATGCCTATGTTGCTCCGAATGCGATTTCGATTACTGATTTGGACTTGGAAACTAAAGATTCGCATATTAAAGGTGATGCGACGTTGTTATTCGACAGTTGGGATTCGATGGGTGATTATATCCATAATGTGTATATGTTGGCCGATATAGAACCGGGCAGTATCGGAGGCATGCAAGATGCTGCATATTGGGCTCCTAAACTGTGGGGAGTAGAGGAAAGAATTGCTATTGAAGGAGTGTTTTTTGGAACTGTTTCGGATATGCATGCTCAAAGTGCCAAACTGGCATTAGGAAATAATACATTTTTGGATTTTGACGGGTACATTACCGGATTACCTGATATAAACGAAACGATAGTAAAAGGTGATATTTCTTACTTGAAAACAAGTGCGTCGGATTTAGAAAAAATAAAATTGCCGGAGTTTTTCCCAAAAATAAAAATTCCCGATATGGTATATAAATTGGGAGAGGTGGAGCTGTCTGCTTCTTTTATAGGAAATATGTCGGATTTTTATGCAACTTGTGATGTTCGGACTGCCGGCGGAAGCATTGTTGCAGATGCTTTTTTTCAAAAAAATGAAAAATTAAATGATTACCAGTATGTTGGAACGATTAATTCTCGGAATTTTAAACTGGGTTATATCTTTCCAAATGATTGGGTTACAGAAACGGGATTGGATTTGATTATCGAAGGGACTGGTTTCGATATAAATACGATGCAGGCTAGTGTAGATGGAAGTTTGTATAATTTTAATGTAAGGGGAAATGTGCTTCAAAAAATAGAACTTTCAAGTACATTGCGGGAAAAACAAATTGAAACGAATGTTATAGTGGTCGATTCTATCGTGGATTTCAATTTGAATTGTAATATCAATTTGCAAAATGATGTCAATGAGTATTATGCGAATATTAATCTTCAAAAACTTGATTTATTAAAGCTGGATGTATGGAATGCGGAAAAAGATTCTAATACCATTGATTATCTTATCTAAAAGGACATCGTATTGGATGGGATTGGAGGTCTCACCGTGTGCCAGTGCAGGCAAGAAAAAGAGGCATAAGAGTACGGGGAGTATGATGATGGAGAATCGATGCTGTTTCATTTAACAAGCGTCCTTTCGTGGTTAATTATTGCTATATACTGATTTTTTCATTGCGAGATCATGCGGGTATT
>CAYYUE010000006.1:22361-29431 GCA_964474745.1 uncultured Bacteroidaceae bacterium
CAAAAACTTGATTTATTAAAGCTGGATGTATGGAATGCGGAAAAAGATTCTAATGCCGTATTATCGGGACAAATAAATGCGAAAATGTATGGGAATGAAATTAATAAATTACACGGATCTGTTGATTTTAATCATATTGAATTGAAATTCAGTGAAAAAGACTCGCTATACATTAATAATATACTTGTTGTTGCCAAGGAAATGAATAACTATAGGAACGTTTCTCTGGATTGTGATTTTTTACGGTTTAATGTAAAGGGCTATTTCAATTATACTGATTTTGCTTTAGTGTTACATCGATTTTATAATCGATTTGTACCGAATAATTATAATATATTCCAAAATGTGGAAACAATAGAGTTTGGTGATCAAATATCGGATACGGAATTTGAATTTTCATTGCATATATTGGATTCCACACATAGACTTTCGACATTTATTCCCGGACTTTCGATTGCTTACGATACCAGGCTTTTGGGTAGTTATAATTATACGGAATCGTTAGAATTTACGTTGCTTTCGCCGTTTGTATCATATAATCAAATCTTGCTCGATAATGTAGATATTCGAGCCAAAGAAATTGCTGATTCGTACCGTGTGACAATGAGAATGGGGGCATTGTATTCTGATGAAGCGGTATTAATGGAAAATATAGAATTTACGCTTGGCAGCAGTCCAAAGGTAATGTATGTCGGGTTGGCATGGTCGGACATGTTGGAATATTCTTTTAATAAAGGAAATATTAATATTCATATAGAAAACGATTCTACTTATAATACAATGAAGTTTTTGCATTCCGATTTTATCGTGAATGGGGAAACGTGGTATATAAATGGGGATAATTCAATTGTATTCGGAGATCGTTCGTTAAAAATAAATGACCTCTTCTTCAGTAGCGCCAAACAATCATTGGCTATAAATTCGGATATTTCGAAGGGTGATACCGATTATTTGAACCTTTCATTTTATAAGTTTCAATTGGATCAATTTAATGTCTTATTGAAAGATATTAATTTAAAATTGGACGGAAATATTAATGGAACGCTTTCGCTGAATGGATTTTACTCTTCATTGTATTTTGACGCGAACTTGACGATAGATGATTGGAAAATAAATCAGCAACCAATAGGTGACGCGAATATTACTTCAACATGGGATGGGGAAGCCAAACAGTTAGGGGTAAATTTGTCATCTAACCTTGAAGTGAATCATAAATGGATAAGCCCTTTGACAATGAGTGGTTATTTTTACCCTATGAGGACGGATAATAATCTTGATTTTATGATTAACTTTGACGGCTTTTCACTAAAGTCGATAGCTCCTTATCTTAAATCGTTTTCATCTCGATTTGAAGGTGATTTACATGGAGAATTTCTCTTAAAAGGAAGTATGGCCAAACCGCGAATATTGGGTTCCGCCATGATAGAGAAAGGGGTATTAAAGGTGGATTTTACCAATGTTACTTACTTTTTTAATGATAGTATTGTAATAAACGATAAGAACATCTCCTTGAATAATTTTAAAATAGAAGATGAAAAAGGAAATTTTGCCTATATAAATGGAAATATTAAACATCAGTTTTTACAAGATTTCAAATTTAGTATTGGTTTTAATACGGATAATTTATTGGTAATGAACACCAATGCTTCGGAGGAAACTGCGTTTTATGGCATTCTTTATGTCGGTGCAAATGCATCTGTTACGGGGACAGATGATAATATTAATATTGTGGTAAATGCACGAACAAATGAAAATAGCGCATTGAGTATTCCTATGAGCGATAGAAAGAGTATCAAAGAGCAAAATTTTATCCAATTTGTATCTTTGGAAAAGGAAAGGGAGGATAGGAAAATTATAAAAGAGGAAGAAATTTTGAAAAAGATGGAATATAAGATTGCTTTAAATATTGAAGCAAATCCGAATGTGAAGGTCTCGTTGCCAATGGATTTTTCCTCTATGAATGCATATGTTTCTGCTACAGGAAAAGGTAATTTGCAACTGAACATCAGTTCTGAGAATCCATTTTCGATAATAGGAGACTATAATATTGTTTCAGGTACATTTAAGGTGCAATTTATGAACCTGCTGACCCGTGAATTATCGTTGGAGCAAGGAAGTTCGATCAGTTGGATGGGAAATCCGGCAGAT
This sequence comes from uncultured Bacteroidaceae bacterium, assembly GCA_964474745.1. GTDB lineage: Bacteria > Bacteroidota > Bacteroidia > Bacteroidales > P3 > HGM05376. Next base: position 24,510 of record CAYYUE010000006.1, read on the forward strand.
GCAACCATTAACATAAACGGTGTGTATACTCAAAGAACCAGCTTATCCAGCCTTATTGGAAATACGGAATCGTTGGTTGATATATCTCAAAAATCGGTAACGGTAGAAAGCATTATATCTTTAACGGGAAAATTAGGAAATCCGAGTATTAAATTTGATTTTCGCCTTCCGAATACCGATCAATCTACTGAAGAGGAGGTATATGCGTTGATAGACCGCTCTAATGAACGCGAGATGATAAATCAAACCATCTCATTACTTTTGCTCGGGCAATTTTTACCGGTATCGGGAACCAGTTATGAATCTATTATTGGAGGCGGATTGTCAAGCGGGTTCGATATGGTTACAAACCAAATTAGCAGCATGGTTACCAACATGATTAAATTTGTTGACGTTAATTTTCAGTACAAAACTCAAACCGATTTAACCACGGAGCAATTGAATATCGATATTAGCAAGGAATGGAATAAGTTTTATTTTGAAACTACATTGGGTTGGGGTGGAAATTCCCGTTCTTTTAATATGAGCAATTCGAGTACCAATACTTTGATAGGAGATATGTTGATAGGATATAAAATCAATCCGTACTTACATGTAATTGTCTTTAATAGATCCAATGCAAATGATTATACTAAGCAAGATTTGCCCTATACGCAAGGTGTTGGATTGAAATATACGCATAGTTTTGATACATGGAAAAACTTTTTTAGAACTAAAAAAGAGGCGACACCTGATACTTCTAAAACCAACTCTGCAGAAACGAAAACGAAAAAGTAATGACACCGCATAAGATACTGATGATCCGATTAAGCTCTATAGGCGACATCGTCTTAACTACGCCTGTGATAAGGTGTTTAAAGAAACAACTGCCTCATGTCGAAATTCATTACCTTACCAAGTTCGCCAATAAATCTGTAGTGGAAAATAATCCATATATTAGTCGTGTATATTTGTTGAAAGATTCTCTCGATGAAACCATACGAGATTTAAAGAAGGAAAATTATGATTATATAGTGGATCTGCATAAGAATTTGCGTTCGTTCCGAATTAAAATGGCTCTGCAAAAACGATACGGTACATTTTCGAAACTAAATGTCCGAAAATGGTGGTATGTTAAAACAAAAAAGACTTCTTTGATGCCTCCTATACATATTGTAGATCGTTATTTTGAAGCTGTAAAATCGCTGTCTGTGACCAATGATATGGAAGGACTCGATTTTTTTGAGAAAAATGAGGATATTATGACTCCGAACGGGGATTATATGGTTATAGTATGTGGAGCAAAACATGCGACGAAACAGATTCCTATATCCAAAATTGCTTTTCTTACAGAGCAAATACAGGGAAATATACTACTGCTTGGAGACGCATGGGATCGGGAACGTATTCAAGATTCGGAAATTGCTTTTGGAGCGCATGTATATAATTTATGTGGAGAAACAACTCTAAATCAATCGGCTCTATATGTAAAGAATGCTAAACTTATTATTACCCCTGATACGGGATTCATGCATATAGCAGCCGCATATCGGAAAAAAATGTTTGTTATCTGGGGTAATACAACGCCTCAATTAGGAATGTATCCTTATATGCCTAATTGCGAAGAAAAATTATATGAAAATGTGGAAGTAAGAGACCTTTCTTGTCGTCCATGTAGTAAATTGGGCTACACAAGTTGCCCAAAAGGACATTTTAATTGCATGAATGCTATTGATTGGGAACAATTGGCTATTCAAATTGTAAAGGCCTTCAACCAATAGCGAATCTAATCCGTGTGATAGATTGTTATAGAATAGCTATCAATTGTCTAGTTTTTCGTTTCGAATCTTTTTTTCAATACGAGTAGTGGAAAAACCGGGTATAAAATCCAATGTAACTACATGTCCTCCTTTTGCCGTTACAATGTCATATCCGACAATATCTTCAGCTTTATAATCACTGCCTTTTATCAAGACATCAGGTTCTATACATTGAATTAGTTGATAGGGAGTATCTTCTTCAAATAAAACAACATAATCGACAAATAAAAAAGACGCTATTAACAAAGCACGGCTGTATTCGTCGTTGATGGGCCGATTAGGGCCTTTTAATCGGCGTACTGATGCATCCGTATTGAGTCCCACAATTACTATTTCGGCTAAATCGCGAGCTTTAGACAAATAGTCAATATGACCGCGATGAACTAAATCGAAACATCCGTTAGTAAAAGCGATCTTTTTGTGTAGCAGATGTTCTTTTTTCGCAATTTCATGTATAATTTCTTTTGCGACAATTTTATTTTTTACGAATTCAAAATGATTCATCGGATGATATGTTCTGTTTGCTGTTTTTCTTTCTCATCAAAGGTAATGCAATTAAATATCCTATACCGAATACAACGACAATAAATTGCTGCAGTACCCATAAAATCCATCCCATTGCATATCCAATAGGTTTGGCAATTTTATAGATTGCCAGTGTTTCGGCAATAAGGGCAGGATATAATCCAATGCCACCCGGAGTAATCATCATTCCTACAGACCCGAAAATATAAATCATTAAAGCTGCAATAATTGGAAGATGAGCCGTTTCCGGTAAAACAAAAAAGACAAAGTACCCGCCTATGAAATATAAAAAATAAATGAGGATGCTATAAAACCAAAATAGAAAAGGCCTTTTTAAATATAAAATACTTTTTATACCTTCCAAAAAACCCGCAATCATTTCATGAATCTTTATGAAAAACGAAAAACGCATCAGTTTTTTATAATATACTTTATATAGTATTATGCATAAAATAATAAATCCGATACCTATAGCTCCGATAGTAGCCAAACTTGGAACTGCAATTTTTTGAGATAGAGCGTTGTAGAGGTAGTCTTTTAGTAAATTAAATTCCAATGCTAATCCTAAAAGCACTGTAAGCATGAATCCAATTACATCAACAACACGTTCTGTAACTACGGTACCTAGAGAAGTTTGAAGAGGTATTTTTTCATATCGGTTTAAAATGCCGCAACGCAACACTTCACCCAATCGAGGAATAGCCATATTGGCTAAATATGCAATTATAACAGCCCCAAGCGTAGTATTGAATTTTGGTTTGTAGTTTAATGGTTCGAAAAGCAGTTGCCAGCGCAATGCACGTATTATATGACTTAATAGGTTAATACATAAGCCAATAAAAATCCAAAAATAATTAACATTACGAAAGGCTTCCCATATTTGCTCCTTTTCTTCAACGGTAAGCTTGCTCCAAAACCAATAAATGAAAAATACCCCTAAGCCGATAAAAAAGACAAATTTGATTATGGTTCCGATTTTCTTTCGCATGTTATGATATAAAAAAATCGAAATTTAGCGTAGTGCATTGTTTTCCGGAAAAATAACAATAGGAGTATGTTTTTTTGCTTCTTCAGCATCCATTGAAGCATAAGATGCTATGATGATTAAATCGCCAACTCGAACTCTGTGTGCGGCTGCACCATTGATTCCGATAACTCCCGAATTTCTTTTCCCTTTGATAGCGTAGGTATTAAGGCGTTCTCCGTTAGTGATATTATAAATATATACTCGCTCATTTTCAATAATGTTAGCCGCTTCTAACAAAGATTCGTCAATAGTAATGCTTCCTATATAGTCTAAGTCGGCTTCGGTAACTGTAACTCTATGAATTTTAGATTTAAGTACTTCAATAAACATGATCAATAATTTTTTGCAAAGGTACAACTTTTTTTATTTATAAACCCAATGCTTATATTTTGTGGGGATTAAAAAGTATTAAATAGGTTTTACCGCATCTGAATGCAGCATAGATTTTTTTTGATGATAGATTTATGATTGTGAGATTGTATGTTTGTATTTTGAAATAAAGCTTATGGGATTTTTTAAGATATTACTTGCATCATGTATCTTCAGTTTCTATTTTTTAATTACATTTGCATCACTTTTATATCCTAAAAATGTAAGTAAGATGATGGTGCATACTCTTTTTTTTAGTCCAACCGGTTCCACTAAAAAAGTTGTTACGGAATTAGGTTCGAAAATTGCAGACAAACTTGCGTTTGATCCCGTGCTATCTCCGGAAGAGTTTGATTTTACGCTCCCCGAACAAAGGGCACATGCCCCTGAGTTTTCTCATGATGATATTGTCGTATTCGGAATGCCGGTTTATGCCGGAAGAATACCCAATGTATTATTACCATATTTGAAAACTATAAGGGGAGGTGGTGCAAAAGTAATATCTGTTGTAGTCTATGGGAACAGAAATTATGATGATGCATTAATGGAGTTGAATACTATGTTAAGCGAGAATGGCTTTGTTGTAATAGGAAGTGGTGCTTTCGTCGGAGAACATGCTTTTAGCACTCATATAGCAAAAGATCGTCCGGATGAATCGGATATGCATTTGATACATAATTTCGCCGAAGAAATTGCTGAAAAAATAAAAGAGGGAAGATTTGATCCGGTGCAAATAACGGGTAAGAAAGTACATGAAATAACGTATTATCAACCGAAATATAGAGATGGAAGTTTTATTGATATCAGAAAGGTTAAGCCATTGACAAACGATAGATGTTCAAAATGCGGCGTATGTGTTCATCTTTGTCCAATGGGTTCCATTGATAAGATTTCACCTGATGTCATTTCCGGCATCTGTATCAAATGTTGCGCATGTGTTAGATGTTGTCCTGAGAATGCAAAATATTTTGAAGATTCAGGTTTCCTTTTTCATGTAAAAGATTTAGAAGAAACGTTAGGAAACAAAAGAAGTGAGAACTTTTTATTTCTGTAGCCGGTAAAGGCCTCATATTATCTATAAAAACAAGGAATAAGAAAGCTTAGAGTATTTTCGTGAATCCTTACTTTTATAAAAACGGAGGTAAATTACGATATTGATATTCAAAGAAATATTTTTTACATTTCATACCTTCGAATAAGTG
>CAYYUE010000007.1:0-27178 GCA_964474745.1 uncultured Bacteroidaceae bacterium
AATAACCTTAGTATATGCAGAACCTCAAAATAGGTTTAACAGTTATTTTATGCCATTCATTATTTCAATAATCGTGCTCAGCATAACATTGGCTTTTTCAATTTATCGAAAAAAAATAAATCTATTGTCAAAAGAGTTTATTGGGAATACTGCAGTTTTGTTGATTTTGACATTTTTTGCTTTCAAAGACCAAGATGTTAAACTTATTGAAATCTTGATAATTATCAATCTAATTGTCACAGCAATATTAAGAACTATGACGCTGAACCCAAAAAAGATAAACACGATTAAATAATTTCTCAAAAAAACAGGCCGATCAAATGGTTTGTTTTTCTCTATTAGTTAGAATATGCTTTCTAAGGAGCAAAAATCATGATTTGTAACAACTGATAAAAAGAGTAAAAGTTTGCCTGTTGAAAAAACTTGGTTCGTTTTCGTTTACAATAACCACTGAAAACAACACAGACCTTATTCCCGAAACGATATTGAGTTCAAATTTATATACTATTGCAGCAACAATATTTTTGTACAGAAAATGATTTGTAATAAAAAACATGTATTTTTGTTGTACAAAATACTGTAGGTTTTTAAATTTTTATACAGCATAACAAATACTTATGAATCATTTTCTTCCCATAACAGCAAAAGAAATACAAGAACGAGGTTGGGAATCGGTAGATGTAATTATTGTTTCAGGCGATGCATATGTAGACCATCCCAGTTTTGGACATGCCGTTATTGGAAGAGTACTGGAACATGAAGGTTATCGAGTGGCCATTCTCTCTCAGCCTAATTGGCACGACGATTTACGGGATTTTAAGAAATTAGGGAAGCCTAGATTATTTTTTGGAGTTACCTCGGGATGCATGGACAGTATGGTAAACCACTATACCGCTGCCAAACGCATACGTTCTAACGACGCCTATACTCCGGGAGGGCAGTCAGGTTTTCGCCCGGACAGAGCGACGTATACATATACTCAAATTTTAAAACAACTCTACCCTGATATTCCTGTAATTATTGGAGGAATAGAAGCTTCTATGAGACGTTTTTCACATTATGATTATTGGGATGACTGCCTGAAACCATCTATACTGGCCGAAACGCCTGCCGATATTCTCGTATACGGAATGGGCGAAAAAACAATCGTGAATATTGCGAATTTATTGCATGAGGGAAAATCTATTTCCGAGTTGCAAACGCTACCGCAAATCGGATACTATACTTCCGAGGTTTTACCTTCCGAATGGGAATCCGAAACCTTACTTGCTCATGAAAAATGTCTGAGAGATAAAAAAAGCCAAGCTCAAAATTTTCGTGTTATCGAGATAGAAAGTAATAAAATGATTGCACGAAGATTGATCCAACCTTTTGGGAAGAAACACATCGTTATAAATCCTCCTCACGAACCTTTTACTCAAGAAGAATTGGATTCTTATTATGAACTGCCATACCAAAGGAGACCTCATCCAAAGTACCTTAAACGAGGAACTATTCCTGCATATGAAATGATCAAATTTTCCATAAACATACATCGAGGATGCTTTGGAGGGTGTTCGTTCTGTACTATTTCTGCTCATCAAGGGAAGCAAATTACAAGTCGTTCAGAAAAATCGATCTTGTTAGAAATTGAAAAAGTAGCGGCTATGACTGATTTTCATGGAGTGTTAACTGACTTAGGAGGCCCTTCGGCAAACATGTATCAGATGAAAGGTATTGATTCAAATCTTTGTCGAAAATGTACTCGATACTCCTGTATCCATCCGAAACATTGCGAAAATCTCAACTCCGACCATCGCCCACTGGTAAACCTATATAAAAAAGTAAAAGCGTTACCTTATATAAAACATGCTTATATCGGCAGCGGGATACGATACGATTTATTTACCGAAAAAAACGGAGGAAAAGAATATTTCCGTCAGGTGGTATGCCACCATGTCTCTGGACGACTTAAAGTAGCACCGGAGCATACTTCTGAAAATGTATTGAAAACAATGCGAAAACCTTCGTTCCGATTTTTTGTAGAAATAAAAAAAGAATTCGACATTCTTTGCAAAGAACGTCAAATAAACCAACAATTAATCCCTTATTTTATATCGTCTCACCCTGCTTGTACACTGGCTGATATGGCGGAACTTGCCGTAACTATGAAAAACATGGGATATCGGTTAGAGCAAATACAGGATTTTACACCTACTCCGATGACGTTATCATCAGAAATGTATTATACAGGTTACAATCCGGTAACCATGGAAAGAATTTTTGTTGCCCACCATCCGAATGAGAAAAAAGAACAAAATAGGTTATTTTTTTGGTATAAGCCTGAAAATAAGAGTTTAATCAAACAATCACTACTTAAATCAAACAACAAGGAATATATAGGTAAATTGTTTGGTAAATATTGATTGCTATTGTTTCAGTTGTATATTTATAGTTTTCAATCAATGAAAACATCTGTTGAAATCCAGAAAAATAATTTACCGGGATTCTCATCTATAGAAATGACAAAAACGGTTTTGATTCCTGAACTTTATTACAGCGGGTTGGTTTTTCGGAAACTTCGATAATACATTTTTCATGAAAGTAATGTTTTCGGAATTTTTGAAAGTGTAAATATTCTGAAGGCTACTGGAAGTCAAATTCAAGCTCCAAGCTGTGTAAAAGTGAATCTATCAACAAAGAAGGTATCTCAGGTTTACTCCTGAATATTGATCGGATATTGAACATGCAATAAACTAATTCCCCACTGTAAACTTTTTCTCTTGAATTCTCGAAGTCCGAACTCCAAATAATATACCATTGTAGCAAAAAACGAATTTTGTTAAACAACAGTCCCGTAAAAGTTATCTCATTTATTGACTATATTGCCATTTTTTTAAGATTAAAATCGATTACAAAAATTAACGTACTGAAAAACTGTTTATGATTATGTTTCCAGTCTTTATATTCTTTCGGACCAAACATCACTGAAATTTCGTGACATTTCATCGAATGCAAATAAATTATCTTTATTATCTGTTTCTTAACTTCCAAAGTCTGTAAAGAATACATCGCAGATGATTGATCTACGTTGATTCAAAATGCTACATTAACTTTTATTGGCTCCTTAGTTATCATTTTTTTGTATATTTGTATCGTTTTTTAGATATTGCTTAATTCATAAGCAATTGAAAAAGAGAAATAAAAAAGCTTCGTTTAACGATTAATAATAAATTTATTGAGATGAATAATGGTATGAATATAATAGACCAAATGAAAAGTATAATTATATTTTTATTGTTAGGAGGAATTCTTTTACTGTCAGGATGTGAACAGAAAGATATTAAAAATATGGAAGCCGATATCATAACATTTGAAATTGTAGGAGATGGAAGAATGTTAGAAATTAATTCAAACATCATCAATTACTACCTATCTAAAGATATAAATATCACAAACTTAACTCCAAAAATTACGATATCTGAAAATGCAACTATATTTCCTTCGTCTAATACTCCTCAAGATTTCAGTCAACCTGTGCGTTATACTGTAACATCGGAAGACGGTAATTATCAACAAACCTATACAATTAATATAATTGTTTCTTCAACAGGTTATTCGGAAGATTTTGAAAAATGGCAAGAAATAGGTGTCGGAAACAATAAATATTTAATCCCCATAGGTTGGTCTTCAGGTAATGATGGAGTTAAAATAATAAGAGGAATGGGGTTTTCTATTGCATATCCAACATTTCAAACACAACATGCCTATGCGGGCAACTATGCGGTAGCCATGGAAACACAACAAGGGGGGCAATCCTCCATAATTCCGAATATTATCTCAGGATCTCTATTTCTAGGTACATTTAATACGGCTACTGCTCTTACAAATCCATTACAATGTCCACGATTTGGAGTACCTTATAGTTACAACCAAATTCCTGATACTCTATTTGCGTATTTGCAATATACTCCCGGAAATAATTATCAAAGTAATGGCAGGCAAGAACCTTCTATTACAGATCGTTGCGCATTTTATGCCATCTTTTTCGAAGGAGAAACTCCTCTAAACGCATCCAATGCTCATACTGATAGCCGTATTATAGCAAAGGCCGTATTAGATGATACTACTCCCATCAGCAGTACAGAGTATACTCGTGTTGCCATTCCTTTTGTATATAAGAGGGCTGTTCCGGAAAATGTAAAACTACAGTTTTCTATAATAGCATCTTCGAGTAAAGATGGTGATTTTTATAAAGGTGCACCGGGAAGTCTACTATTCGTTGATCAAATAAGCATTACTACCAAACAAAAACCATAATAAAGAATCAATATGCAAAAATATATAGTATCTATATTCATTCTATTCTCGGGGGTTTTGGGAAACCACTCCATATATTCTCAAAAAACAATAGACTCTCTTCGGGTTTCCCATGCAATAGCGATAGGAGTACAGATAGGAGCTTCAACTCCATTGCCTGTTCCAGCAAGACTTTCAGGATTTAAGTGGTCTCCGGATTTTTGCCCTCAATTGGCTTGGGATATTACCATTCTGAAAAACGAAAAAAAAGGATTGAAGACCGGATTGCGTATAGAGCGAAAAGGAATGACAGCCGGAGCATACGCATACCAAATGTATACACAAATTACTATTGATGATGCAAAAACAAAAGGGTATTTTACCGGATACACTGAAACAAATATAGATATTCTGTATCTATCAATACCCCTTTTATATACTCGCAAATTTAATGACAATTGGGTAGCCAACTTTGGAGCCTATGCGGCATTTAAATTAACAGCATCTTTTACAGGAGCAGTCAAAAATGGATATATGCGCATAGACTCTCCTATCGGGAATCGTACCAATATCGATTACGAAGCTTTTGAATTTAACGACCAAATCCGTGTTTTCGACTATGGATTAATGGCTTCTTGTGAAAAGAAATTGAGTAAAAAATTATCTGCAAAAGCCGAAATATCGTGGGGATTCTCTCCTGTTATGAAAAATAGTTTCAGAGGATTGGAGTATAAATTATATAATATATATGGTTTGCTAGGAATCATTTATCAACTATAAAATCATAATTATGAAATACCAAGAAGTATTGGATTATCTATACAATAGCCTACCCATGTATCATCGTATTGGTAGCGCAGCTTATAAAGAAGATATTGTAAATACGATAGCAATGATGGATATTCTTGATTATCCGGAACGAAAATTTAAGAGCATTCATGTTGCGGGAACAAATGGGAAGGGTTCTGTATCTCATTTTCTAGCTTCTATCTTACAAAATTCAGGATATAAAGTAGGCCTTTATACATCTCCTCATCTTGTAGACTTCAGAGAACGTATTCGCATTAATGGTAATATGATTCCTAAAGAGTATGTAGTTCAATTTGTGGAATCTCATAAAATGGCTTTTGAAACAATACGTCTTTCGTTTTTTGAAATGACGGTTGCCATGGCTTTTGATTATTTTGCCAATGAAAATGTGGACATAGCCATCATCGAAGTCGGGATGGGAGGCCGTTTAGATTCCACCAATATCATCACTCCTTTATTGTCTGTAATTACGAATATCGGAATGGACCATACTCAATTTCTTGGAAATACTTTAGAGGCTATAGCGGGAGAGAAGGCCGGGATTATAAAACAGAATGTTCCTATTGTTATTGGTGAAACGCAGGCTGAAACGCAAGCTGTTTTCACACAAAAAGCAAAAGAAATGTGCGCTCCTTTATACTATGCTGATAAAAATTATTCTACAAAAGATGTAGAAACTTTTCAAAATTATCTTGTTGCGAGCATTTTTAAAGGAGATGATTTTTATGCTTCGGTAAAATCTCCACTGAGTGGGTTATACCAATTAAAAAACATAATTACCGTAACACAAGCGGTAGATGTATTAGTCAAGTTAGGCTTCCCTATTACGATAGAAACTTTTAAGGTTGGAATTGAAAGCGTTGTCATTGATACAGGATTGCGAGGTCGGTGGGAAATTTTATCTCAAGATCCTTTGATTATTTGTGAAACAGCTCATAACGAAGACGGAATTCGTTATTTAGTAGAAAAGATAAAGACATTAAACTACAAAACACTACACATCATTTACGGGTGTGTTAATGATAAAGACTATACAAAAATTTTATCGTTATTGCCTACAGATGCTCATTATTATTTTTGTAAACCATCCGTTCAAAGGGGATTGGAGGCGAAACTGCTGATGAACAAAGCGAAAGCATTTCATCTACAAGGAAATGTTTACCCAACTATTCATGAGGCTATTTATGTAGCAAAACAAACCACAACGAATGCAGATCTTATCGTGATTACAGGTAGTATATTTTTAGTAGCGGATGCAATGGATTTATACGAAACGAAGAATTACGTCTAATTAATAGATTTTTGTTTATTAAGAATAGCGTAAGCCCAACCATTAAGGAGGACTTACGCTTTGTTTTTATATAAAATCTTGCAAAAGAAATTCACTTTGTTATCATAATATTGGAATTATGATATTTCGAAGCTAGTTTTGAACTACAATAAAGTCACTTTGATCCATTCCGCAATCTTGGCAATTTTGAGTGCCTGCCTGTTGAGGAGATTCTGATATGCTTCCGCATGCTGGACACACAAACCATATATTTGAAACCGAAGCATCGTTTCCATTTGCAGTTATGCTTTGTAGCGCTGCTTCTTCGTATTTTTTATCTTTTTTACGACCCGCAACAGCCCATTGTAATGTATTAATAGTGATGCTATCACCTGCCATTGTTGCTTGTTCTATATAATTTGGATAAGCAACTGTAATTTGATATTCATCATCATTGATTGATGATTTTAAATTCTCTGCCGTACTTTTCGGAGTTACAGTTTTCGGAGCCGGACGAGGAGCTAATTTTGTCGTATCTGTTATTTTAGCAAGCATTGTTTTGTGTTTTTGGGCGCGAATAGAATCTGATTTAGCTTTAGCTGTAAACATTTTAGCCACATTCTTATGTTTTTCTTGTACTGCTTTATGAGCAAAAGCTTTATTATTGGCACTTGATTGCTCTTCAGCAACTATCGCAAACTGAATATTTTCAATCAATATGGAATCGTTGTTTGAATTATCTACCATTGGTTGCTTGGGTTGTTGCTTACAAGAAATGGCAAACAGGCATGTTGCAACTATAGCAACGCTTAAAATTGTCTTTTTCATTTTGATATTCATGTTAGAGTTTTATTAATTTGCTAAACAACAAAAAATAATTTTTGTTCGTATCAACAGTACTAAAAGGATTTATTTTTATAAAAATGTTCGCTAAAATAAAAACAACTCTTTTTAATAGTTCATTTGTTAGTACCTTTGCATAAGAAAAATATCTTTTAAAGATTTTCAATACATTAAACGTCAAAACAATATAGAGAGGTTAAATAATGAAAAAAAATATAGCCATTGTAATGGGCGGGTTTTCGGGTGAGTATGAAATATCCATAGGTAGTGGAACCGAAGTGTATAAAGCACTAAGCAAGGAAAAATACAATGTATACCGGATTGTCATTACAAAGCCAGAATGGTATTATCTTTCCGATGAAAATATAAAAATACCTGTAGACAAAAATGATTTTTCTATTTGCATAGGAACCGAAAGAATTTTATTCGATTTAGCTTTTATTATTATTCATGGAAATCCGGGAGAGGATGGGCGACTACAGGGTTATTTCGATATGATAGGACTTCCTTATACAACTTGTGGATTTTACACTTCGGCGCTTACATTTCATAAAGGATATTGTAATGCAGTGGTAAAGAATTTCGATATAGTTCATCTAGCCAAGTCTAAGTTATTGTCTAGGGATCAGCTTATGAACTCGGACGTAATTGTATCCGAATTAAAATTGCCCGTATTTGTAAAACCTGCAGCAGGTGGTTCCAGTGTAGGGATAACCAAAGTAAAGACAAAAGGAGAATTGATGCCGGCTATTCATAAAGCATTACAAGAGGATGAACAAGTATTGATAGAGGAATCTATACAAGGTCGTGAATTTGGATGCGGCATGATGAAAACCAAAACGGAAAAAATAATATTTCCCGTAACGGAGATTATACCTATTGGACGTGAATATTTTGATTATAAAGCTAAATATGAAGGTTTTTCCAATGAAATAACACCCGCTGAAATTCCAGATTCGATTTCTGATATGATCAAGAATACTGCATCTCAATTGTATGATATGTTTCATTGTAGAGGTATCGTTCGTTTCGATTTTATATATAACGAGCCTGAACAGAAGCTTTATTTTTTGGAAGTGAATACGGTTCCGGGGCAATCCAGTGAGAGCATCGTCCCAAAACAAGCACGAGCCATCGGTATTAGTACTACTGAGTTATACGATATGTTAATAGAAAGTTTTTTATAGAAACGTTTAAGTTTATAAACAAAAACTAAAATGGTTCCGCATAAAGAAACCGTTAAAAACTCATGAAAGTCTTTAACGGTTTTTTATGTCTAATTGCGTAAACTTATCGATACGATTTAATCGTTTTTTCTATTGAATATCTTTTTCATCGAGGGGTTCCGCAAGCAATCCTGTAAAGTTTGCATTGTTGTCGAAAGTCATTCGTGTATACTTGGGTTCTTTTTGTCCTTTTACTTTTTGTGAAACAACCACATAAAAATATGATTTCGGCCGTTTGCCACTCTCATCACGGAACTTAGAATCAAAATCGTACCGGACCATTTTTTCAACTTTATATTTCTCGTTTTTAAATTTTTCTGCTAAGTATTTCAAGATCGGGCGGGAATAGCGTTCTTTCAGTAAGACGGTCCCTACTTTAGCCAACTTTTCATCCCCTCCATACACAACTTCAAATTGTGCTTTGGCCTTATTGGAAAAATAGGCTACGCTTCCGTCATCGCGAACAACCCAAAATGGTCCTTTTACTACACGTACAGGAGGGTATCTTTTTTCAAAATCTTTTTGGACGGCTTTAGACGGAGCAAATACATCTACATCAGGAGCGTCAATATCAATATCCCCACCGTGTCTTTTCCCGTCTTTTCCAGAAAGTTGTCCGGGACGTTCTTTTTCTTTAGCTACCACTCCTTCCGGATTGTTTCTGGCTATATAATCTCGTTTCACAACAACGGGATCAGGAGCATTGTTTTTCAACAATTTTCCTCTCGTATCAAACACCAATTCATAATCATTTGCACCTAAACCTTTCATGGCAATGATGAGTCGGTAATAATTATCCCCGCTCATTTCTTCAATGTATTCGGAATTCTTAATCCGATATCCAGGATAATTATTATCAAAATAAGTATTTATTAAAGTTGGCATTTCTGCAATAGACACAGGAAAGGAACTATACTGCCAATCGCCGGCATCAGTAAAATATGCTTTTCCCTCTTGTCCATCTACTGTTAGTTCAGCAGCATATTGGCCTGGATTTTGATACCAGCTCTTTACTTTGTATGAAGCATAGGTGTTTTCTAATGCCAATAATACCGACTTAGGGACTTCCGATTCTTTTACTTTCGTCTGTGCATTACCTAAAACACAAATACTTATCAATGCAATAAAAACTAACTTTTTCATGTATGTCTAACTTTTAATTCTAGTACTTACTAAACATTTTTTACACAAAAATGCTCATCCGAATACTTAACTATTTGATTTTGCCTGAAAAAAAAACGTACTTTTGAAATTATTATTGTTTATTTAAACAAAACATCTTTTCTATCGGGGCTTATGGAAACTGCTTTCACTGGAACACCAATCAATTTTTCTAACGTATCTAAATAATTCCGTAATTCTTCCGGCAATTCTTCATACGAAGCAGCTCCTGAAAGGTTACATTTCCAACCTGAATATGCAACATACTTTGGATTTACTTCTATTGAATTGTATTCAAAAGGGATCTCTTCTATTTCAGTTCCTTCAATAAAATATTTTTCGCATACCTTTATTGTATCGAAAGTATTCATAACATCAATCTTTGTAACAAACAAATCGGTTACGCCATTCAACATGCATGCATATTTCAAGGCTGGAATATCAATCCATCCACAACGGCGAGGACGTCCTGTTGTAGAACCGAATTCATTTCCCTCTACACGTAAACTTTCTCCATCTTTATCAAATAATTCGGTTGGGAACGGGCCTGCACCTACTCGGGTACAGTATGCTTTAGTAATTCCCATTACGCGTCCAATTTTGGAAGGAGCGATTCCCAATCCTGTACACACACCTGCAGTTATGGTATTAGAAGATGTTACAAAAGGATACGAACCAAAATCGATATCCAGCATCGAGCCTTGAGCGCCTTCGGCCAACACTTTCATTCCTTTATCCAAACAATCATTTAAAAAATATTCACTATTTATCAATTGAAATTGTTTTAACACTTCTAATGATTGGAACCATTGATCCTCATATTCTTTCAAAGTCATATTTTCAATGGAGAATGTCGATATATCAAATTTCAACATTTCACACAATTGTAAATGTTGAAATTTTTGCAATTCATATTTTTCTTTGAAATCAAATTCTAATATATCCCCGACACGCAATCCTGTGCGGGCAATTTTATCTGTATAAGCAGGTCCAATTCCTTTTAACGTAGAACCTATTTTTGCACTTCCTTTTGCCAGTTCATTGGCGGTATCCAACATCCGATGCGAAGGCAATATTAAATGTGCTTTCTTAGAAATGAACAAGTTTTGTGACGCATCTATTCCTCGTTTTTTAAGATTTTCTATTTCTTTTGCAAAAATAAACGGATCTATCAACACTCCATTTCCAATTACATTTTTCTTTTCTTCATGAAAAATTCCGGAAGGAATAATATGCAATACATGCTTAATTCCATTAAACTCCAGTGTATGTCCAGCATTAGGACCTCCTTGAAATCGTGCTATAACGTCATAACTAGGAGTTAATACATCTACAATTTTTCCTTTTCCCTCGTCCCCCCATTGCAACCCTAATAGTACATCTACTTTACTCATAATCTATATTTTTATTATTGTGCTATAATCTATTCAAAATAAACATCCTAAAGACAAAGTATTTTTATCATCCTGTCTTTAAAACTTTTGCGAATTTAGTAATTTTGTCGGAAGTTTTTCTACCTTTGAGAAAAAAATTACCAAAAACTTTTCCAGAAAAATCACTTTCATTTCATTATCAAACTTTTATAGAATCCTATACATCTCGTTGTTTTTTAAACCATTCGATAAATTCCGGGAAATCGTCCAATGGACGGAAACCTTCTTTAAGAGGCTGCTCAGGAATAGGAGATACATCCAGATAGCCCAATAGAGTAGCGCAATCAAATTCTCCAATCATGGCTTCTAATGTAACATATACTCCAACCAATACATCCTCATCATCAGTTTGTGGAATGTCTAAAGCAATTCTTATACCCATTATATCAGGTTCTTCTTCGTTTTGGAGTTGCATAAAATACATCTTTTTTGTATCAAAATGATACTTTCCAAAATGGACTTTTAAATTATTGCCACAGGGTTGTTTAAATGGAATAAACTCCCACCAATCTAGATCGGGAGACTCTTCTATTAACTCAACAACGTATCGAAATAGCTCCACATCTCCTTCGGCACTAAATGTTAGTTTTCTTCCATTAGATGTTTGCTCTCCCATTTCGAAGCTCAATCCATCACAATATAATGTTAATTCATTCTGAAGTTTATCCAATAAATCAGTTTGTTCTGTTTGTTCATATTCCGACAACATGGTTAATTGCTCATTGTTCTCGATGAACCAATTCCAGAATTTTTTTATCTTTTCGTTCATTTGCTTTTTAATGTATTTGACACTTTACAAATTATGTAAAGCCATTTTTATTATAAATCCTTTCCTTTGGGAATCGGATATTTTCTTTTTTGAGCTATTCCACAAAAATAGCTTCCGGCTCGAGCCGAACTCCAAATGCATTTTCTACATCAGCAACAATCGCTTTGGCAAGCACAGAAACTTCTTTCCCTGTACACCCTCCTAAATTCACAAGCACCAAGGCTTGTTTTTCATAAACACCAGCATTTCCTATTTTCCTTCCTTTCCATCCTGTTTTTTCAATGAGCCATCCCGCTGCTAACTTATATTTATCTTCTGTAGGATAATAGACCATGTCCGGATATTTACCAAGCAGTTCTTCGAAATGGGAAGAAGTTACGACAGGATTTTTAAAAAAACTTCCCGCACTGCCGATTTGTTTAGGGTCCGGTAATTTATTATCGCGAATTTCTGTTACAATTTCTGCTATTTGCAAAGGAGTAGGTTCTAGCACATTTTTTCTCTGTAAAGGAGCTGCAAGTGCTGCATAATTTAATTTTAAACAAGGTTTTTTAGTTAATCGGAAAATCACAGAACTAATAATGTATTTATTCGCCCATTCTTTTTTAAATATACTACTTCGATATCCAAACTTACATTGATCATAGGTAAGTTTCGTCTTCAACCCTGTAGCTATTTCATATACAACAACTTCGTGAATGTAATCTTTCGCCTCTACACCATATGCACCCACATTTTGAACGGGGCTGGCTCCCACCGTACCCGGAATAGAAACTAAATTCTCCAATCCATAGTAATTTTGTTGTAACATATACCTCACAAAATAATCCCATTCTTCCCCTGCAGCAGCTTCGATATAAACGACATCTTCTTCTTCGGATACTCTATGAATACCCTTATTATTCATATGGACTACAATACCTTCATAATCGGTTACAAATATGATATTACTTCCTCCTCCTAAAATTATAAAAGATTGTTGTAACAATAACTTGGTTTGTAAAAGTTGATGTAATTGTAATTCATTCTCTATTTGTACAAAAAAAGACGCATTGACGTTTATCCCAAATGTATTATACGGTTTTAATGAAATATTTCGTTTGATATTCATTTATTTTCAAGTATTTGCAATTACATTGCTTTGTTTATACTGTCTACAAATATACACAATTTCTCCTGACCAAAAAAGTTTTGTTATTACCATGTTTACACTCTTTTATTTATAATACCAATACAATATTTATACATGGTATCATTCATTTATACCTAAATTTTCATGCTTGAAAATATAATTATATTGAAAGAAGAAGTTATACTCCGGCTTCTAATAAATATTGCTGGGATACATCCAATACATTTGTTTTCTTTGAACGTAATATATATTGCGACAATTGCCATCTAACTTCAGCATATTGTCGCATATTATTTACTATATTAGGGAAAATAGCACTATAATCCGTCCTGTCTTTTTCTCTATATTTATACAACCCTACCTGCTGTTCTTTCGGGTTCATGATAAGGATCCATTCTTTACTTAATATAGCATACTTGTCATCGCTCATCATATATGTATACGGTCTAGATTCTCTGCATAAATCGACTCCAAAAGTATTGTTAACATATGGAATATTAAGTATTCCCATTATGGTTGGGAAAACATCCATCTGGCTGGAAATAGCTGAATTTACACTTGGTTCTATGTATTGTGGAGCATAAAATAATAACGGAGTATGAAAATAGCTTATCGGAATCGCATAATCGGCATCCAATGCAGCTCCGTGATCTGCAACAAAAACAAACAACGTGTTTTGAAACCATTTTTCTTTTGATGCCAATCGAATGAATTTCTGTAATGCATAGTCCGCATATTCTACCATTTGTTCCTTTATTTGTGTACTTTTAGGTTTAAAATATTCAGGCAAATAATACGGACCATGGTCGCTAGCGGTCATCAAGGTTGCGAAAAACGGTTTGCCATTTTGGGCCAATTCATTCAATATGGGTATCGAAAATTCGAACATATAATCGTCAGGAACACCTAATGTAGTTTTTACTTTTTCCCGAGGATAATCCGGTTTGGATACAATGCGATCGAAACCATTGGCCGTTAAAAAACCACCTATATTGTCAAATTGACTATCGTGCGTTGTGAAATAAACTGTAGTATAGCGATTTTCTTTGAGTATCGATGCAATTCCATTATAAGTGAGGATAGGAATATGTTGTAAAGGTTTGTTTCGAAATACTACAGGATAAGAAAACAAAGAACTATAAACACCACAGTACGTATGCATTCCAGATGTGTAACAATTTTCGAAATACAGTCCTTGTGTTGCCAACGAATCCAAAAAAGGAGTCAGGTTTTGTGTATTTCCTCCATGTAACATTTTTTCGGCACTCATACTCTCCATAATAACAAGTATTACATTGTAATTTTTAGGAGCGCCTTTTGGCTCAATTTTTCTTGATAATGGATATTCTAAGTTATGTATTGTATCCGTTGACAAAAGTTGAAAACCATCTAATGCTTCTTGATCCGACATAAAATCAAACTCTTGGTTATCTGGCTTTTGGCTGTCCAACATACTACGCATCAGTGTAAAATTAGGGTTTAACCCCAATTGGTTTAACAACGCATTATTACAGAAATAAGCTGTACCTACTCGGATGGGGGATTTTTCATCTATTCGACCTCGCATACCTAAAAAAATAAGTCCAAACATACATAGTGTAAAAAGTACTTTTGACATATATTTACCTTTCTCCCATTGTTTCGTCCGCTCAAATATTTTTTTAGTAACCCGATAAAACAAAAACACTGCTATCCCAATAGGCAACAATAATAACCAGTATCGAGGTTCCTCTATAATCATCTTGAAAATGAACCCACTATCACCATTTCGTATCCAATCGAATGCGGCATTATTGAATCTATCAAAAAACTGTATAAAATATGGAATATCAGCCCCTGAAACAATAAATGTTATAGTAAATAACACGGTAAGTACAATAGTAAAAATAGTTTTCACCGTTTTGCTCATTTTTCCTATAAACCCAAATATGGATAAGGCAACAATAGGTATGGCAATAACAAAACCAATAATTACGCAATCGAACCGTACTCCCATAACAAAAGCTTGCAACACCTCGATAAACGAGGTATCTCCCAACTTATCTAAGTTGAACAATAATAAAAGTATGCGAAAAACAAAAAATATAAGTAATAACAATAAATAAAGCTTAATTGTGATTTTTACATGTACAGGTATTTTTTTCAGCATAACAAAGTTCTTTATCATTCTTTATCGTTAATTGCTGGCAAAATTACATAAAAAAACGGAACGAATTCTCATGTTATATATGTTATTGGTATAGTTCTTAAAAAAATCCTATCTTTGTATTCGTAAGTTTTTTTTACTATAGTTTTAGTTGGTTGTAAACAAATAAAATACTCTAGGACAATTTTTATATGTTATTCGTTATAGCAGATACAAAATATAGTAATGTAATCATCTCAAATATAAAAATAAGGTTATGAAAGGAAATGAACTTAAACCTCATATAGGAATTTTCGGACGACGAAATTATGGCAAAAGTTCTTTAATTAACTTACTTACAGGACAACATATTGCTATTGTTTCGGACCAAGCAGGTACCACTACAGATCCTGTAAAAAAAACAATGGAAATGAAAGGTGTAGGACCTGTTGTATGGATAGATACCGCCGGAATTGACGATGAGGGAGATTTGGGATTTCTTCGAATTGAAAAAACAAAACAAACATTAGAACGGGTAGATTTAGCGATAATTCTCTTTTCGAATCATCTTTTTGACGCTCTGGAGCAACAATTGATTGACGATTGTAAAAGACTTCGGATTCCGTTCATTCTTGTATATTCAAAATCAGATTTATATCCTCCTCCCCCCGAATTTATACATCGAATTGAAAACCAATATGGGTCAACGGTATTATCTTTATCTGCTACAGACGACAGTTCTTATGACAAATTGTTAAATGCTATTCGCGAAAAACTTCCTGAGACGGCTTATAGTCCTAAATCATTACTCGGCAGTATTATTCAATCGGGAGATACTGTAGTTCTAGTAACTCCTATTGATTCCGCAGCTCCGGAAGGACGGATAATATTACCTCAAGTGCAATTAATCCGAGATGTGCTCGACAACGATTGTATTGCTATTGTATGTAAGGAAACACAATTGGAACAGCAATTGAAACAAATGTCGATGCAACCGAAATTGGTTGTTACCGACAGTCAAGTTTTCGAATTGGTTTCAAAAATCGTGCCCATCGATATTCCCCTCACAAGTTTTAGCATTATATTGGCTCATGCTAAAGGATTATTCAACGAATACATAACCGGAACACCTTTTCTTGACAACCTGCATAACGGTGATATGATTTTAATGCTGGAGTCGTGTACTCATAAAGCGACTTGCCAAGACATCGGACGTGTAAAACTTCCCAACCTAATTCGAAAATATACCGGAAAAAATATTCACTTTAATCACGTTTCAGGACTTTCTCATTTAGAACATCCTATTACTGAATATCGGTTGGTCATACAATGCGGAGGTTGTGTTGTAACATCAAAACAACTTGCCAATCGGTTACAACCGGCATTGAATGCGGGTATTCCTATTTCGAATTATGGATTGGCAATTGCTTATATGACAGGAATTTTCCACCGAGCTATACAACCTTTTATCAATTAATTTTCTATCATCATTATGACACCAGAATATACAAAACCCAAATTTTCTATATTGGTAGCTATTGCTCAAAATATGGCTATCGGAAAAAACAACGATTTGTTATGGCACATTTCTGCCGATTTAAAACAATTTAAACACCGTACCCTAGAACACGCTGTCATCATGGGGCGAAACACCTATGATTCACTGCCCATACGCCCTTTTCCAAACCGTAGAAATATTGTAATTACTCGTAATTCGGATTTACAATTGGAAGGTTGTGAAATAGCACATTCGATACAAGAAGCCATTACCCTATGTCAAACAAACGAAGAACATTTCATCATTGGAGGAGCACACATTTATGAACAGTTTCTTCCTATTGTGGATACACTCTACATTACATGGGTTTACAAAGATTTCGAAGCGGACCGTTTCTTTCCTAAAATCGATGAAAATATATTCAAACAAATTTATATCTCTGAACGTTTCCATGATGAAAAATCGAATCTGGATTATGCATACAGCGAATATGCTCGCATTTGCTAATTCAAAATCACATCAAAAATCTTAATGTCGTTCTATCAATTGAATGTTTCCAAATTATATACCTCTTAAAATACGAAGATCCTATGCGAATCATAATACAACGTGTGCAAGAAGCCAGTGTAGCTATATCAGGAATTACAAAAAGTGTTATAGGGAAAGGGATGTTAATATTGATAGGGATTGAAGATATGGATACCGAAGGTGATATTGAATGGCTTTGTGGAAAGGTAATCAAACTACGTATATTCGATGATGAAAATGGGGTAATGAATGTACCTATTTTAGAAGTTCCAAATTCCGATATTTTAGTCGTAAGCCAATTTACATTACACGCCAGTACAAAAAAAGGAAATCGCCCCTCATATATTCGAGCTTCAAAACCTGATTTTGCCATACCTATGTATGAGAAATTCGTGACTCGTTTAAGTGAAATGTTTGGCAAAAAAGTTCAAACCGGATCTTTTGGTGCAGATATGCAAGTTGCACTGGTTAATGATGGACCGGTAACCCTTTATATTGACTCCCAACATAAAGAGTAATTATTTTGTTTACTGCATGTATCTCAATGATTTCGAATCATAATTCTTCTTTTAACTCTTGCAGGAAATTTCGTATTTTTGTCAATGAATCAATAATTTGAGTTTTCTCATTTAGGTCATTCTTTTTGCGCATCTGCTCCTTAGCACCTTCAAGAGTAAAACCACATTCTTTAGTAAGGTAATAAATCTTACGCAAAATCTCAATATCTTTTTGAGTATAATTTCGATTTCCTTTTTTATTCTTATAGGGTTTTATACAATCGAATTCGGTTTCCCAAAAACGTAACAATGATTGAGATACACTTAACATTTCAGAAACTTCGCTAATGCTATAATATAATTTTTCCATGTGTATAAGTAACAATTTAAAAAGTTATTATTTCAATTTAGGGTTTTCCTGATGGCGAAATTTATCTCGTTCCGTTTTCTTTATCATTGTTTCTTGAAAAGCTTCCGTTAAGTCTACTCCGGTTTGATTTGCAATGCAAATTAAAACCCATAACACATCTGCCAATTCTTCAGATAAACAGCCTTTCAAATCGGTTGTTTTAGAAGATTGTTCACCATAACTACGAGCCATTACGCGAGCCACTTCTCCCACTTCCTCCGTAAGGATAGCCATATTTGTAAGTTCGTTAAAATAACGAACTCCGTATTGTTTAATCCATCTGTCTACAGCTTGTTGTGCTTCTTGTATTGTCATTTCCATTAATTTAAAATGTATCCCTGATTATCTTGATAACTGTTTTTCATATTATACTTTAAATCCTGCAACATACCCGCTTTTACGTTAATCACAAAATTCCAGCTTTTATAATACCCAAAAGGCACCCAGTTGAAACGCATTTCCCAACAATGTAAATCTCGATATATATCAATAGAAGTATACGACATTGCTTTATTCTCAAAATCATAACCAGTAGTAAAAGCAATCTTCCAATTTTTAGTTAAACTAAAATCACCACGTATTGAAAGTGTTTGTACAATATCGTTTTCATACCCCATTACTGCAGCATAATATTGGCTTACAAAGCTTAATGTATATGCCAATGAAACATTCCATGGGATTGAAAAATCAACTATATTTCCAATCATTTGATTAGGATTATTGAACGGATTTTGTAACATAGCATTGGTAGGAATCATAGGTGGTTTAGACGTTTCGGAAACTTCCTTTTTAAACGAATTGGAATTAAAGCTCCAATTTAACTGCAAATTCCATTGTGAATTTTGACGTTTAAAAAGTTTTTTTTCTTTCTCCCACAAAAATTGATTGGTTATATTTCCTTTATTATCAATTGCATATGGAATAAAGTACCCGCTATAATTAATCACTAAGTTTTTAAATAAAGTAGTACGGCCTGTAATAGCTAGTGGAGACCAATTCAACGAATCTTTTGTCATATCATACGACATGGATAACGTCAGATCTTCTATTAATACAATTTTTTTAGTTCCGGTAACTGTATCTTTCTTAGAAGCCACTTTCATTTCTAAATTATTACTTATACTAACACCGATATTTCCTGTTTTCCCATACGAAGGTCCCCCATATAAGCTTTGTTCAAAAATAGAATAATTATGTTTTACCCCCAACGTATCGACATAGCTTTTCCAAAAGCCAAAAGCCGGATTAGCAAAATCAGGGCGGTAATTAAATGACAAGGAGGGGTTGATCACATGGCGGATTGCTTTTATATATCCTTTTTTAAAATTAAACATTCCATAAAGGCGCGTATTTAAAGTAGAACTGAATGATATATCTCTATTAGATGCAAAACCATTTACAGTATCAATAACGGGCCTATTGGTTAAAGGATCTATTTCTTTCCGGATGGTACTCCAGTGCCAACGTTCATTATATGAAATCCGGTTTGTCCAATTAAAGTACTTCAATACTTTTACTGAACTGGAGATAGGGACACTTTGAGAGATTCCGCTTTTTATGGCTTTAAAAACATCTTTCCTGAATAAAAGAGAATCAAAAGTAGCAATATTATTAGCGGCATTCATTATATATGACACCGTAATATTTTCATACCATTTGTAACCTCCTTTGGGGTTTTTACGCCGGAAAGGATAAAATTGTGAAGAACTTAACGATATCGAAGGCAACTTAAGTTCTATCAATCGAGTGTTGATATTGTATGATTCTCCTAAATTTGCGGACAAATTAAAATAGTTTCCTAGTGAAGTAGAATAGGCAATACTTGAATTGGTTGTACTGTTGAAATAATCATTCGAATTAGTTGTCCATTTCGAGTAATTTCTGCTTACTAAATTCACATTTGCCGAAAAACGGCTGTTGGGATTTGCTTTTGGATCCTGCTGATGTACCCAAGCAAATTTAAAATCACCATATTCACTATATGTATCTGTACCTTTAATTCCCACCTTTGTTTTCTCGTATCGTATATCTAATGATCCCTGATATTTGTATCGTTTATAATAGTTCGACTTGGGGTTAATGGCCCAGCTTAAATTGGTATAAATATCTCCTGCCAGCAATAAGTCTATGTAATCATTAAATGCAAAATAATATCCTCCTCCTCTTAAATAGTAGCCTCTTTCGTTTGCCCATCCATAAGACGGAATAATAATCCCTGAACTACGACCTTTTGAAAAAGGGAAAAAAGCAAAAGGAAGGCCTAAAGGGATCGGAACATCACTAATACTTATATAAACAGGACCCGTTACAATTTTGTCATTTGTAATCAATTTTGACTTTGATAATTCAATCGCAAAATGAGGATGAGCGTGATTGCACGTTGTAAATCGGCCACTACTTAAATACATAATAGAATCATTGATTTTTTTCACTTTATCACCATGCAAAAAACCCTCTCCCTCCTGAGTAATGACTCCTAAAATAATCCCCTTTTGACTATTAATGTTATATGTAATTTCATTTGCATTATATTCCGTTTCTCCCTGTTTAAATAAAGGACGTCCTTTTACTTTTCCTAGTGAATCGGGCACTCCTTTTGCCTTCAGAAGTTGTTCCTCAAAATTTACTGTAATATCATCGGCTTTCAAATTCAAATCTTGATAATCAATATTTCCTGATTTATACAAAAAAGCCATTTTATTTTTTGGTTCCATCGCGATAGAGTCTATCGCTTTATACTTAATAACAGTCATAATAGCATTTTTCGATAAAGGAAGTTCCTGCAAAGTATCTGAAATCGTATCCTTTTTTTTCACAGTATCCAAAATAAGGTTTTGAATTAATGTATCAGAACCGTTTTTCATTTTTATTGAATCCTGAGTTATATGTGGAGAGCTTTTTTCGAATATGTCTTGGATCTCTTCAAAAAGGAATTTGATACTCTTATGTTGTCGAAAATTTTCTTCCATTTTAAATTCTATAATCCGTAGATTGGACATATCTGACGGAGAATGGGGCATTCTTGCTGATATACTTAAGTGTATCAACAAAAAAGCCACAATAAAAAGGGCTTTTCGAGATAATACATATTTTATTAATTGACTGATATGCAAAATGTAAAAATTAAAATGTATCTTTGCATTTAAGTTTGCAAAAATATAATTATTATAGCAATTTCCTAAATAAAAATATATTACATTGATTATGAAACGATTAATGTGTTTACTTATTGTTTTTTCCCTATGGAATGGAAGTGCTTTTTCTCAAAAAAGAGAGTTGGGAAAAGTAAAAACTGTGGTAATTGACGCCGGACATGGAGGTAACAAACCCGGTGCTTTAGGTAAAAAATCAAAAGAAAAAGATATTACGTTAGCTGTTGCCCTAAAACTTGGAGATTTTATCAAAACCTATTTTAAAGACGTAACAGTGATACATACACGAGAAAGTGATCGTGATATTGATTTAGCACAAAGAGCACAAATGGCGAATAAAGCAAAAGCTGATCTTTTTATCTCTATCCATGCCAATTCACACAAAAAACATGAGCCCACAGGTACTGAAACATTTGTAATGGGGCTATCTACAAGCAAAGCTAATTTAGAAGTTGCCAAAACCGAAAATGCAGACATTTTACTTGAAGAAGACTACAAAAATAATTCAGAATATCAAGGTTTCGACCCAAATTCTCCAGAAAGTTATATCATGTTTGCGATGTATCAAAATGCCTTCCTAGACAAAAGTTTGAACTTCGCAGGATATCTTCAAAATCACTATAGCAATCAAATCAAGAATACCAACCGTGGAGTAAAACAAGCGGAATTGTTTGTATTATATAAAACATCTATGCCTGCCGTTCTTACTGAAGTAGGGTTCATCAGCAACCCCATTGAAGAAGAATATATGATTTCGGAAGAAGGACAAAACGAAATTGCATATTGTATCGCTTCGGCTTTTGCTCAATATAAAGCAAATGAAGAAGGTTCTTCAAAGATTGAAATTCCGGCACCTAAAAAGCAAAAAAAAATTATAACACCCAAAACCACCGATCAAACCTCCCAAAAAACAGTCGAAAAACAACAACAAAGCGTAAATAAATCCGAACAAGCAAAGAAATCTGGTGTTAATCAAAATGAATTATCCATTACTGTAACTATAATTGATACCACTAATCGAAAAACAACAGACACTCTTTCTCAAGGTTTGAATCAACCCATTGCACAAAAAACAGGTGCTTCAATAGAAGGAACATCTAATGAAGGAGAAAAAAATATTATTCCTGATTCCCAAGTAGAATATCGTGTTCAGTTTTTAGTAGTAAAAGAACTACTTCCCGAAAATGACCAGAAGTTGAAAGGAATTACAGGATTTGATACCTATGTTCAAGAAGGAACTATACGCTACACATTAGGACACGAGAATAACATTGAAACAGCAAAACAAATAGCATCAGAACTTAAATCAAAAGGATTTAAAGATGCTTTTATTGTTCCTTTTATAAACGGAAAAAGAATTACAGGATACGAAGCAAAAAAAATTATTGATAAGAAAAAATAGTATTTATGAACAATAAGAACAAAAATTTTGCTTTTTAGGTATACTAAGAATTTATCAGATGAAAATAAGAACAGAAACAAAAGTAGGAATTATAGGGATTATTACTATTGCTATTGCAGTTTGGGGCGTGAATTTCCTCAAAGGAAAAGATCTCTTTGATCCCCAAAATACGTATTATGCTGAATATACTAACATTGGAGGTCTATTACCTACGAGTTATGTGTTTATCAATGGGATGAAAGTGGGGCAAGTTCGAAGTATCAAATATGCAGATCCTCAAATGAGCAGTTTTGTAATTCAATTCGAGCTACCCGCATCCATAAAATTACCCACAAACTCTGTTGCAGAAGTATATAATGCGGACTTATTAGGATCTAAAGCCATGCGTATAATCATTGGAAACGCATCTACATATTTGAGCCCTAAAGATACATTACAATCCAAAAACGAAGGCTCTATATTTTCAGAAGTCGGTCGACAACTGGAACCATATCGCATTCAATTTGAAGGAATTGTTTCTGATATGGACTCTGCAATGACATCACTTAAATCGCTACTGAATAAAGAATCTGAACAAAAAGTTCACAACATATTAGGAAACATCGACCAAGTTTCAATCCATTTAGTTTCGTTATCTAGAAATTTAAATGAACTCACAATTGCAGAAAAAGGCAAAATTCACTCCATCATTAACTCCGTGGATAATCTTTCAAAATCTCTGAATTCGAATAGTGAAAACATATCACGAATTATCACGAATTTCTCTAATATCAGCGACACTCTGGCTCAAATCAATTTTGCGTCCACAATAAACGATATTACACAAACTTTACATTCTCTTTCGTCTACATTGAACAAGATTGATAATGGCAAAGGAAATCTTGGAATGCTTATCAATGACGACAATTTATACATAAACCTAGAACGGTCTACAAAAAACTTGGATTCTTTAATTAATGATATACGCATAAATCCAAAACGTTATTTAAATATATCAATATTTTAAAAACAAATTACTTACAATATGTCGATATTTGTTGAAGACATTACAAAAATTTATGGGACTCAAAGGGCTTTGGATCAAGTAAGTTTTTCCATAAAAGAAGGAGAGATAGTCGGTTTACTAGGACCTAATGGAGCAGGAAAATCCACACTTATGAAAATTATTACCTGCTTTATTCCACCTACTTCGGGCAATGTTTCTGTCTGCGGGTTCAATATTTTCGAAAATCCTTTAGAAGTACGTCGTAATATTGGATATTTACCTGAACATAATCCATTATACTTAGAAATGTATGTTCGTGAATTTCTAGAATTTATTGCAGGGATTTACGAACTCGGAAAGCATACAAAAAGCCGAGTAGAAGAGATGATTGAACTCATCGGGCTACAAAAAGAAGCCAATAAAAAGATCGGACAACTTTCCAAAGGATATCGCCAACGTGTAGGAATTGCGCAAGCACTTATCCACAATCCGAAAGTCCTTATTTTAGATGAACCCACAACTGGATTAGATCCGAATCAACTTGAAGAAATTCGATCATTGATTAAAAAAGTTGGAGAAACTAAAATCGTTATGCTTTCTACTCACGTTATGCAAGAAGTTGAAGCTATATGTTCACGTGCTATTATTATCAATTCCGGAAAAATTGTTGCAGATGATAATACAACAAACCTTCATTCCACAAAACTTATCAAAAATCAATACACGGTTGAGTTTAATAAAGAAGTAAATGTCAATTTACTGAAACAAATCAATGGAGTTATTAGTATTAAATCTGAAGGACAAAATATTTATAATATTAATGCCCAAAAAGATTACGATATTCGAGAATCGATATTCAAATGGGCGGTAAACAATGATTTAACAGTTCTTACTATTCGAAAAGAAGAGAATAATCTGGAAAAAATATTCCATGAATTAACCAAGTAAGTATGAATATAAAGTGTTCTAAAAACAAATAAGGCTATTCCAAGGGATAGCCTTATTTGTTAAAATTGATTATTATTTATTTACTGATCTTCTTCTTCACTGGGCAATAGGCTTTCATCCAAATTCTTACCCTCAAACATTTTCTTATATGTTTTCTCGGCAGCTAGCTGTTCCGCAGCTTTTATAGAGAACTCTATCGCTGATTCACAGGGAACATTATCTATAATTACGCGACTTTCGTACTGCTTACGCGTTCCTACCATAATTATTTGAACAACCTCAAAGGAAACCTTTTTCCTTTCTTTTTGCCCCCAATCAATTAATTTACTCTTAAAGTTCCAATCCGAACGAGCCAAATTGTCGATGTCCATATATACATTAACCAACCTGTCAATAACAACATGTTGGGTAAACTTATATCCTTTTTCCAAATAAATGGCTCCTATTAATGCTTCAAATGCATCACCGTCGATAGATTTATACAATCCTTGAACATCTTTATTATAACGAATTAGAAGAGACAATCCTATTTTTTGAGCCAACTTATTTAGATTATTACGACTCACGATTTTAGAACGCATTTCCGTTAAAAAACCTTCCCCTTGATAGGGATATTTTTTAAATAAAAAACTAGCGACAATTGCACTCAATACGGCATCGCCTAAATATTCAAGTCTCTCGTTGTTAGCCTTTATTCCCTGATGGATTTCTTTTGACCGAGACTTATGCAAAAACGCCAACTTATAAACAGCTATATTTTTAGGACGAAAACCCAATACATTTTTAAAAAAATCGTAAAATTCTTTCGTATCCTTATCTTTATTTCTATGAAGAAATCCCAATCCGAGCATTCCTTTGTACGATCTATAATTTTTTAAATGCTATACATACATTATGTCCTCCAAAACCAAAAGTATTACTCAATGCAAAATTTACCATGCGATGTGTAGGTTTATTAAATGAAAAATCCAACGGTACAATTTCAGGATCATCAGTAAAATGGTTAATTGTAGGAGGAATAATATTGTTTTTAATAGTCAAAACAGTTGCAATTGCTTCCACTGCACCGGCAGCACCAAGCAAATGTCCTGTCATAGATTTTGTAGAATTTACAGTTATTTTTGAAGCATAATCCCCAAAAAGACTTACGATTGCTTTCGGTTCCGAAATATCCCCTATAGGAGTAGATGTGCCATGTGTGTTAATGTGATCAACATTTGAGATCTCCATGCCCGATTCCTCAATAGCTAATCTCATTGCCAAACAAGCTCCTTTTCCCTCCGGGTGAGATGCTGTCACATGGTATGCATCAGCCGATAATCCCGCACCCACTATTTCAGCATATATTGTAGCTCCCCGTTGAACGGCATGTTCATATTCTTCAATAATAAGAGCTCCTGCACCTTCTCCCATAACAAAACCATCCCGATCCTTGTCAAAAGGTCGCGATGCTGTTTTAGGATCATCATTCCGAGTCGATAGTGCTTGCATTGCATTAAATCCACCGATACCACAAACCGTAATCGGAGCTTCAGAACCTCCGGTAACAAAAATATCTGCTTTGTTTAGTCGAATCAAATTATACGCATCAACAATCGCATTCGCCGATGAAGCACATGCGGATACCGTAGAATAATTAGGGCCACAAAAACCATATTTTATTGAAATATGTCCTGCGCAAATATCCGCAATCATTTTAGGTAATAAAAATGGGCTAAATCTTGGAATTCCATTCCCCATGGAATAATCAAAACACTCGTTTTCCAATGTATAAATCCCACCTACTCCGGAAGCCCATATAACACCAACTCGGTCTTTATCGACCTTATCCATATTTATACCCGAATTTTCGATAGCTTCTTGAGCTGCAATAATACCATATTGAGAAAAAAAGTCATACTTTTTCGATTCTTTTCGATCAAAATAATCATTTGAATCAAAATTTTTTATTTCGCAGGCAAATTTTGTCTTGTGTAATGAGGCGTCAAAGCGTGTAATCAAGGCAGCACCACTTACTCCATTTATCAAAGAATTCCAATAATCAGGAACAGAATTGCCAATTGGAGTAAGTGATCCTAAACCTGTCACAACTACTCTTTTCAAATTCATGAGAGAATGTGAAATAAATTATTTAGTTGCATTTTCAATATAAGCAATAGCATCACCTACTGTAACGATTTTTTCAGCTTGGTCATCAGGAATTTGAACGTCAAATTCTTTTTCAAGTTCCATAATTAATTCTACTGTGTCAAGGGAATCAGCCCCTAAATCGTTGGTGAAGCTTGCTTCTGGAGTTACATCTTTCTCATCAACTCCTAGCTTATCAACAATGATAGCTTTTACTTTGGTTGCAATTTCAGACATGTTTCTAAAATTTTTGAGTTAAACAGTTTGCAAAGTAACGAAAAATATTTGACATATTCACTATTTTTGATCTTTTACAAGAGAAAAAACAAATAAAATACTCTTTTACAAAGTATTACTAGAATTAAAAATATTGTTTGATCTTATAAATAAAAATCTATAATAACCTATTGAAAATAAATAATATACAATTACAAAAATAAATAATTTACTGAATAACAGATTATTAAAAATCAATTTTAAACAATGTTTTTTTCGTTTTTTTCCAAAGAATAATCTTATTTTTGCATTTCATTTGTACCTAAAAATTGGATAATTATACCAAAAATGATGTAACAAATTATATTT
>CAYYUE010000008.1:0-24022 GCA_964474745.1 uncultured Bacteroidaceae bacterium
AATAAGGTAGTAGATTTAGTAGTAGTAAAAAAACATGTTGAAAAGTGGGTAAAATTATTGATAAGATAAAAAATATGAACAAGGAACATGCGTATCTAATAGCTGATATAGTGTATGTATTTAAGCGCAACAATTCATATTGATAGATAAAGGCATCGAAATCTGCATTAATCATATTGTCAGTGATATAACGCCATATCTGCGAAACTTTCACTTATCTCTCAAATGATGACCTCAAATAAAATACTTATTTTCGGGGAGCGATTACATCTGTTTCGGCAACATTCAGCGTATTTTTATGATAAGGAAAAGTATAAGCAGATAATTCATTAGAATTTCCTTACATTTGCAACACGAATTCAGCAGGAAATATCATATAAAACATAGAAAAATAAAAAATTAGCTAATTGAGCATGAAAAATTTTGCTATTATAGGAGTAGGAGGGTATATAGCCCCACGCCATTTAAAAGCCATAAAAGATACCGGAAACCATTTGGTATCGGCTTACGATAAATTCGACAGTGTGGGCATTATGGACAGCTACTTCCCCCAAGCCGCTTTTTTTACCGAGCAAGAACTGTTTGATCGGCATAATACCAAACTTCAGGAATCCCCCAATAAGATAGATTTTGTATCCGTTTGTACACCCAACTATTTACACGATGCCCATACACGCTATGGATTGCGTTTGGGATGCAACGTGATATGCGAAAAACCGTTGGTACTCAATCCGTGGAATATCGATGCTTTGGAGAAAATTGAACAGGAAACCGGACGTAACGCATATAATATCCTGCAACTTCGGTTGCACGATTCCATTATTGCATTGAAAAAAAGAATAGACGAAGGGCCGAAAGATAAAATCTATAATGTCGATTTAACCTACATCACCTCTCGAGGCAATTGGTACTACACTTCATGGAAAGGCGACGTACACAAAAGCGGAGGAGTTGCCACCAACATAGGCGTACATTTTTACGATATGCTTTCATGGATATTTGGTCCCGTAAAAGAAAATATTGTCCATGTGATCAACCACGATCGAGTAGCCGGGTACTTAGGATTGGAAAAAGCACGAGTACGGTACTTCTTGAGCATCAATGCCGATCACTTACCCGAGAATGCCGTTCAAGGCGAAAAACGAACCTACAGAACCATTATGATCGATGGCGAAGCGTTTGAGTTTAGCGAAGGATTTACCGAGTTACACACCAAAAGTTACCGCAACATACTCGAAGGAAATGGATTCCGTATTTCCGAAGCCCATAACTGTATCCGTATCGTACACGACATACGCAATGCCACTCCTATAGGGTTGAAAGGAGATTATCATCCGTTAGCAAAGTTAGAAATAAGTAAACATCCATTTGGTTGGTAAATAAAAAATGCAGTTTAGAGATTTAACAAAACAATACGAAACCCTAAAAGCCGAAATCGATCAAGAATTGAAAAAAGTGATTGATTCTGCTGCTTTTATTATGGGAAAACAAGTAAAAGAATTGGAAACCCGCTTGGCCGAGTATGTAGGTGTAAAACATTGCCTTTCCTGTGCCAACGGTACCGATGCGTTAACATTAGCCTTGAAAGTGTGGAATATAAAATCCGGAGATGCCGTATTTGTACCGGATTTTACATTCTTTGCTTCCGCAGAAGCCGTTTCCGCCGAAGGGGCTACACCTGTTTTTGTCGATGTGGACAAAGAAACCTTTACTATCGACGTACACGATTTAGAGAAAAAAATACAAGCTACAATTGCCCAAGGGAAATTAACTCCCCGTGTCATTATTGCTGTTGATTTGTTTGGGTTGCCCGCGAATTTCCCCATCATACGAAACATTGCCGATACCTATGGTTTACTTGTTTTGGAAGACGGAGCACAAGGATTCGGCGGATCCATAAACGGACAAAAAGCCTGTAGTTTTGGAGACATATCCACCACTTCGTTTTTCCCCGCAAAACCGTTGGGGTGCTACGGAGATGGAGGAGCTCTATTCACTGACAACGATGAATGGGCATATTTGATTGATTCGTATCGTGTACATGGAAAAGGAGCTTTTAAATACGACAATGTGCGTATCGGGATGAATTCACGATTAGATACCCTGCAAGCAGCCATTTTATTACCCAAATTCAAAGCTTTCAAAAACTACGAATTGGAAAAAATAAATAACATTGCCGATCGATATACCCAAAAACTCAAAGATATTGTAACCACACCTCTGATCCCATTCGGATACCAATCCAGTTGGGCGCAATATACCCTTTTGTTTGAAAATCATCAGCAGCGCGATACCCTGCAAGCCCATTTAAAAGAACGCGGAATTCCAACCATGGTGTATTATCCCAAGCCGATGCATCAACAAACCGTATATGCAGAACAAGGATGCCCCCAAAACGATTGTCCCATATCCGAAATGTTGTGTAAATGCGTATTGTCGTTGCCGATGCATCCGTATCTCACAGAAGAGGAAGTCGATACCGTATGTAAAGAAATCCGTGATATAATCACAAAAGAAGTTCGATGAAAAAAATCCTTACCATTGTAGGAGCGCGGCCTCAAATTATTAAAGCCGCAGCTCTTTCAAGAACCGTTCGAACCGATTTTTCGGGATTAGTAGAAGAAAAAATAGTGCATACCGGGCAGCATTACGATGCCAATATGTCGCAAATTTTTTTCGATGAATTAGATATCCCGCAAGCCCATTTCAACCTGAATGCAGGTTCCGGAAACCATGGAGAACAAACCGCTAAAATGATTACGGGGATAGAACAGATATTACGATCCGAACCATTTGACGGATTGGTTGTCTATGGCGATACGAACTCAACATTGGCAGGATCCGTTGCTGCCGCCAAACTTCATGTCCCCATATTCCATATCGAAGCCGGATTGCGTTCTTTTAATATGGCAATGCCTGAAGAAATTAACCGGATAACGTGCGACCATATGTCGTCCATTCTATTTGCTCCTACGCAAACGGCTATACACAATTTAGAACAAGAAGGATTTACTAAAAATACAGTATATTTCAAAAACGGGAAGTCGCGTTGGGTATTGAAAAGTGGCGATATTATGTACGATAACAGCCTCTATTTTGCCCGACTTGCCGACAAGAAAAGCGATATATTGGAACGTTATGCATTAACACCCCATCGCTATATTTTGGCAACTCTGCATAGAGACAGCAATACCGATGACCCCGAACGCTTTACCGCTATTTTCAAAGCCTTGTTATACATCTCCGATGCCTACCGTGTACAAATGGTGCTGCCCATACATCCGCGCACACAAAAAATATTGAAGACCCATCTTCCCCCCGAAATACATACTCAACTAATGCAATCTTCCATACAGCTCGTTCCTCCCACTTCCTTTCTCGAAATGATTGTGTTGGAAAAAAATGCACAACTCGTTATGACCGACTCCGGAGGAGTACAAAAAGAAGCCTACTTCTTTAAAAAACCGTGTGTTATTTTACGACCCGAGACCGAATGGGTGGAAATTGTAGAACAGCATGCCGGCATCATTGCCGATGCCGATACCGAGAAAATAATACAAGCATATTCCTATCTCATTCAATCTCAACCGAATTTTACTCCGGTTTTTGGCAATGGAAAAGCCGCTCAATACATCTTGGAAAACATGTTGGAGTATATGAAATAAAGAGCTATAATAAAAGAAGAAAAGGATAGATGATTCTTTAAAAAACTCTCCATAAACAAATGAAATAACTTTTTTCTTCTATTTGTAAAGAACAAATAAAGGTAAGATTATATTCTAAAATAGTAAAAAACAATTTATTATAAAAAATAAAAAGCTTATATACGTATCATTTGTAAGTTGCCCGATCGTAATTTGCATATATCTAACTCGATTGATACGATAAAATCCATACATATAACTACAAATAATGATTGATGATAGAAACATCGGTCTAAAAATGGAAAATCGTATACATAAAACAAACAATATGTACACAAAAACCGAAAATCATATACATGAAAACCAGATGTAAAGATCATAAATCATAAACCTAAAGCGATCTGGAGAAATGTCTCTTTGGACCTAGCCGTCACATACAATAGTTTCGCTAAAAGCACAGATCCGAAGAACTCTATTTGAGAAAACTTGCAAACAAATAAGCCTTTACTGAAAACGATAAAGAAAAATAGAATTAATATACAAAACCATGTCTGAACAAAACTTTTTTGCACACGAAACTGCCGTTATCGATGAAAATTGCACCATAGGAGCTGGAACCAAAATATGGCATTTTTCGCATATTATGTCCCATTGCGTTATAGGCGAAAAATGTAATATCGGACAAAACGTGGTTATTTCTCCCGAAGTAGTATTGGGAAACAACGTAAAAGTACAAAACAATGTTTCCCTATACACCGGAGTTACCTGTGGCGATGATGTATTTCTAGGTCCGTCATGCGTATTTACCAATGTAACCAACCCTCGCAGTGCCGTGAATCGAAAGAACCAATATGCGAAAACACATGTAGGGAAGGGAGCCACCATTGGTGCCAACAGCACCATTGTATGCGGACACGATATCGGCGAATACGCTTTTATCGGAGCCGGAGCCGTGGTTACCAAAAATGTTCCCGATTATGCTTTGTTGGTTGGAAATCCCGCCCGACAAATGGGGTGGATGAGCCGATACGGGCATCGGTTGAAATTCAACGAAGAAGGGATTGCCCTTTGTCCCGAAAGCAGGGAGAAATATCAGCTGAAAAACGGGAAAGTAACATTACTATAAAATAGCAGCAGTTCTTTAAAAAAAGACAGGTTTCCAAGACTTGTCTTTTTCAGTATATATATATTGAAATATGTCAGTACAAATACATAACGATACCTTACACAAAATACTGTATGCCACGGATGCTTCTGTATACCGTGAAATACCTTATGGTGTGGCATTTCCCGAGAATGTAGAAGAGATAAAAGAATTGCTTTCCGTTGCCAAAACTCAAAAAATATCCTTAATCCCCAGAGCTGGGGGAACTTCGTTAGCCGGGCAAGTAGTCGGATCCGGTTTGGTGATGGACATATCAAAATACATGAATCGGATTCTCGAAATCAATGTGGAAGAACATTGGGTTCGAGTACAACCCGGTGTAGTGTTGGATGAGTTGAATAAAGAAATAGAAAAATATGAGCTATTTTTTGCTCCAGAAACATCCACATCGAACCGGTGTTGCGTAGGAGGAATGGTAGGAAACAATTCTTGCGGTTCCCATTCGCTGGTTTACGGAAGTACCCGCGATCATTTGTTAGAAGCAAAAGTAGTCTTGTCCGACGGTTCCCTAGTCGTATTCTCACAACAACGAGCCCAAGAAATAATATCCTGTCTCCAAAAAGTCGATTTCCAACCGCAGACATTAGAAGAAAAGATATACAGTCAATTACACACATGGTCGCAAGATACCGTTTTCATGCGGAAAATCGAGGAGGAATTTCCCGAAAAGAACGTACAGCGTCGCAATTGTGGTTACGCCCTAGATTTGGTGTTAAACGACTTGCTATCAGGAAAATTGAATTTATGCAAGCTCCTATCCGGTTCCGAAGGAACCCTTGCTTTTGCATATGAACTAAAACTGAACTTAGTACCCTTGCCCCCTAAGAAGAAGATGGTTATTTGCGCACATGGGAACTCGTTACAACATATTTTTAGAGCCAATTTGGTCGCATTGCAACACAAACCGAGAGCCATAGAATTAATGGATTCTCATGTGTTGGAACTAAGCAAATCCAATATTTCACAAAACAAAAATCGTTTTTTTGTACAAGGAGACCCCACAGCTATTCTTATTGTGGAACTAGCTGAAAATACAGAAGCTGAACTCCAAAAAAAAGCTCAACAAATAGAAACCGATCTCATAAACAGTGGATTGATATACCATTGTTCGAAAGTATACGGAAGTGATATCGCACACGTTTGGGCATTGCGAAAAGCCGCTTTAGGATTGCTAACCGGTATGAAAGGCGATCACAAACCCGTTTCTGTAATCGAAGATACAGCCGTAGTTCCCGAGCGTTTGCCCGACTACATGGAGGATTTCGCGAACATGTTGAAGCGGTTCGGATTAAGTTGCGTATACCATGCCCATATCGGTACAGGAGAATTGCATTTGCGCCCTGTATTAAACATTAAAACTCGACAGGATAGAGGCCTTTTTCGTCAGGTGGCCTATGAAACAGCGTTGTTGGTAAAAAAACACAAAGGATCTTTAAGTGGTGAGCATGGCGACGGACGGTTGCGTGGCGAATTTATTCCCGTCATGTATGGCGATGACATCTATTGTGTTTTCAAAGAATTAAAAAAATGCTGGGATTCCGATAATATATTCAATGCTGGAAAAATAGTCGATACCCCTCCAATGGATACTCATTTACGATACGATGAAGAACAGCCCTATCCCAATATAAAAACCTATTTTAATTTTGAAGAAGATAAAGGATTATTATGTGCTATCGAACAATGTAACGGCTCCGGAGATTGTAGAAAATCCAACGAATTCCGAGGTACACTATGCCCAAGCTATAGAGAAGCCAAAGAAGAAAAATTTGCTACCCGCGCACGAGCCAATGTGCTAAGAGAATTGTTGACACGCCCTGCTACTGAAAAAATCTTCGATGCACCCGAAATAAAACAAATATTGGATTACTGCCTTTCTTGTAAAGCATGCAAAAGCGAATGCCCCTCCAATGTAGATATGGCAAGGATAAAGGCCGAAGTATTACAGCATTATTACGATACAAAAGGAATTCCGTTACGTACATTTATGATTGCACATATGGCACAAGTACAATATATGGGTTCGTTCCTGCCGAAAATGTATAACTTTTTCGCCAAAAATAAATTATCTTCAATTGTATTGAAAAAAATATTGCAATTTTCCGCCCATCGTCAAATTCCAACCTTATCCCGTCGTACCTTGCGCAGCCTGGCAAAACAATTGAACAAGCAAAACGCTGCACAGCAATATAAAAATGGGACCGTATATCTATTTGTCGACGAATTTACCAATTATATGGAAGCCGAACTGGGGTTTGTTTTTATAAAACTGCTCAATACTTTGGGATATCGGGTTCTTGTCCCCAAACATAAAGAAAGTGGGCGTGCTGCTATTTCCAAGGGAGTATTAAAGTTGGCAAAAAAACTTGCTTTGTATAATGTGAAGGTATTATCAGATACCATAACCCAAGATACACCATTAATAGGTATTGAACCGTCGTGTATTCTTTCGTTTCGTGACGAATACCCCGATTTGGTTCCCCGAGAATGGAAACAAAAAGCTAAAGAACTGGGACAAAATGCCCTGCTTTTCGATGAATTTATTATGCAAGAGGTACATAAAGGAAAAATTACCTCCTCACAGTTCGATACCGAAAAACGAAAAATTTATTTACATGGGCATTGCCATCAAAAATCGTTGGCGAGTGTCGAAAAATCGGCTCAGATGTTGTCGTTGCCGATGAATAATGAAATTATTACCATTCCTTCAGGATGTTGCGGTATGGCAGGAAGTTTCGGTTACGAAAAAGAACATTATCAATTTTCCTTACAAATAGGAGAACAAATAGTGTTCCCAATTATACGAAAAGCATACATGGATGATAAAGACTCTATCATTTCCGCTCCGGGTACCTCTTGTCGAGAACAAATACATCAAGGTACAGGAAAAACGGCATATCATCCCATAGAACTATTATACAAAGCTCTCAAAAATTGAGAAGAAAAAAATATGGATGTCCATTTGCTATAAATACGTAAAAATATACCTTTTTCATAAAAAATAGATGTAATTTTGCATTTCGAAAAATTATATCTTGATAATTCATGTGCAATTAAAAATAGCTGTAGGCTAATTATTTTAATTTGTTTGTATGCAGAGGAGGCCGCAGAGTAAAATAAAAATAATGACTGAGAATTTATTGGATAATACAAAGGGAGTTGCACAAATATCGAAATTGGATGTTATTTGGAACGTTGCTGCTACGTTTTTCAAAGTAGGAGCAGGGATCATTTTGCTACCTTTTATTTTGAAATACTTCCCAAGCGATATGATTGGAATATGGACTATATTCATAACCGTCAATAGCTTGGTAGCATTACTCGATTTTGGTTTCAATACAACGTTTGCACGAAATGTTTCTTACGTTTTTAGCGGAGTCAATACATTACACAAAACAGGAATTTGTGAAATTCATAATGCTTCCGGAACAATTGATTATAGCCTGCTGAAAGGATTGTTGGCGTCGATGAAGTGGTTTTATTCCCGCATGGCTATGCTGTTGTTCATTCTCTTGTTTTCAATAGGTACGGGCTATATGTATTTTGTGTTGAAAGATTACAATGGAAATACAATGGAAGTTTATATAGCGTGGGTGATTTCGTGTTTGTTCAATGTATATAACTTTTATACCCTTTATTACGAATCCTTACTCTTGGGAAAAGGACTTGTAAAACGCTCAAAACAAATTGTTGTTATAGGCCGATGTGCTTATTTGATACTGGCCGTGGTTCTTATTTATTCCGGATTCGGTATAATTTCAGTTGTTTCAGCACAGTTTCTTTCCATGTTGATTATTCGTATTCTTTCCTATCGGGCGTTTTTTACAAAAGAAATAAAATCCGAATTATCCAATGTTCAAGCAAAAGATAAAAAAGATATTAATAAAGCAATAACTCCTAATGCAATTAAACTGGGATTGGTTTTTTGCAGCGGCTCGGCCGTTAGTCAACTCACGGTGTTTATTGGATCGCTACATCTCGATTTAGCTCTTTTAGGCTCTTATGGTCTCACAATGCAGCTCGTAACAATACTCGTAACATTATCTAAATTATACATAGATACCTATATCCCCAAAATCGTTCAATATAGAACTCAAAATAAAATTGCCGAAATGAAAAATATTTACACAAAGGGGATTATTTACTTTATTGTAATGGCTATTTTGGGAGGTTTGTCCATAGTGCTGTTAGCAGGCGATATCTTAGCAATATTCGGAAGCCAAACACAATTGCTATCCATGCTTCCTCTCGCAGCAATAATTATTTTTTCTTTATTGGATGCAAACCAAGCATTATCAACAAATATTTTATTGGCAGGAAATGAAGTGCCTTTTTTAAAAACAGCACTGATAACAGGAGTCGTTTCTCTTGTTTTGATTTTGTTTTTTTTATATGTATACAACATAGGAGTATGGGCATTAATTTTGGGACCCGGACTTGCTCAAATTGTTTATCAAGACTGGAAATGGCCCGTTTTTGTATATAGAAGAATATTTAAAAAAATATAACTTTTTAGTGTATGGATGTGTGGAATTTAATGACATTGATTATTTTCGGCTTAAGTTTGCCGGGCTCTTTATTCATAGTTTGGTACAAAAAAAGCATCAAAGACCTTTGGACCTTGCTGCCGGTCGTATTTCTTTTGTTTTTTGGCATGCATGTTATCCCATTTGGTGTCAATTGCTCTATTAACATAGAACAAGGAAAGCAAATATATGAAAACTTCAGTCAATTTAAAGAAGCTATACCTTATTCCTTGTTGCTATCGGCCCTATTTGTTTTGATATTCTCTTCGATGTACAGGTATCTAGTGATGCCGTATCTTACAAAAAAGCTGAATCGATCCAATCCGAATCGATCCAATACAATAACATCTCTGTCCAATTTGGATAAATGGGTTTTGGGAGGATTGTTTTTAATCTCATTAGTATTTCTAGAACTTCTTGGAAAAGGAATAGGAGGAATATATGGTTTGCTTTTAAAAGGATACGG
The DNA here is from genome assembly GCA_964474745.1 of uncultured Bacteroidaceae bacterium. Classification (GTDB taxonomy): domain Bacteria; phylum Bacteroidota; class Bacteroidia; order Bacteroidales; family P3; genus HGM05376. The sequence continues at coordinate 9,802 of CAYYUE010000008.1, forward strand.
AGTAACCGAGGTTTTGATAGGAAAGGGACATTTGGCAAATGCTTTCGATTGGTTATGTGGCATTATGTTGCTTTTTATGGCCGATGCATTTCGTAAAAAATCACCATGGCAAAAAAATGTTTGGATCGGAGCTCTCATTCTCCTGATTATCGCTTTTGCTATTATGGGAAGACGAGCCGTTATTATTTGTATTTATATGGCCTTTCTATTTTTATACCATTTTTTGTACAAAAACATGGGCCTGATAAAATTAATAGCTTTTTCGATATGCATGTTTTTGTTTTTGAATATTTTGGGCCTCTCTAGAGGTTCCGATTATCAAAACATTGGCGATTTTGCAAATAGAATTGTTGTAAAAATCGAAAATTATATTTATCCGAATTGCCATAAAGAAAAGGAAAAAGAAGAAGAAAAAGAGTCCGAAGGAAAATGGAAAGATATGATATATGTCTTTACTACAGGTCAATTTGCTCAACCATATCAGTGTTTTCCACATATAATAGAACGAAAAGGGAAAGATTTTGAATACGGTTATGGAAAGTATCATGCACAACAATTTGCATTAATTGTTCCGAATGCCTTATGGAAAAATCGCCCTTTAAGTATGGCTCAATGGTATGCCACAAGCTATAGAGGAACAGAAAAACTGAACGAAGGAATTTTATTTTTAAACTTGTCTATCGCGTATATGGATTTCGGAATTTTCGGAATTTTACTATATGGATGCCTGATGCCCTTGTTAATTGGATTGATGGTTTTTCTGGTGAAACGATGGCCAACAGTTTTGTGCTACGCTATTGTATCCATACTTATAGGAAACATGTTCTCTTTCATAGTGGGCGATTTTATTACAGCCTTTATTGTTTTGAGCAAAGGCATGTTGTTTCCGGCACTAGTACTTCTGTGTATTCATGCCATACGATACGGGATAAATAAAATAAAAAGAGCAAATGAATAAGAGGAAAAAAGTTTACATTTTTACGAACCTGTATCCTTATGGAACCATGAGTGAAAATTTTCTTACTCAGGAACTTGAACAGGCAAGTAAAGAATATGATATTTACTTGATACCGATTCAAAAAAAAACCCATCAACGACATTGCCCCCCCCATGTGGTTGTCGATGATTTTTTGTGTCGATTAAGTGTATTCAAAAAAGCGATGCTTTTTATTCAAATGCTTTTTCGTGTTCCGTTTTGGAGAATGTTATGGCACGAAAGGCGTAAGATAAAAACAGTTTATAGTCTATTCCAGGGAGTTAAGTATTTCTTTGGAGGCTGCATGGTACGCTATTTCTTCTTAAAAAATAAGCATCAAATACCCCGAAAATCGGTTTTTTATAGCTATTGGTTTTCATTTACGGCACTTGGATTGGCTATGATAAAACATGATTTTCCGGAATGGAATGCTTCTAAATTTATTTCCCGTGCTCATGGATACGATGCCTTTTCCGAAGACAGAAATATTTTTATTCCGTGCAGAACGTTTACTTTATCTCAATTGGACACCGTATATTCCGTTTCCAAAACAGGCATGGAATATTTGCGAAAACAATATCCCTCTTTTTCCCAAAAAATACAAACTTCATATTTAGGAATAAAGGCCATGGAGGAATCCGGCATATGCCGTAAAAAAATAAAAAAAGCCGATATCTCATTTCTTTCTTGCTCATCATTTGTACCTGTGAAACGCATCGAATTAATTCTCCGATCAATCAAACTGTATAGCCTAGAGCATCCGGATACACATTTTTGTTGGACCCATATTGGAGGCGGAATTTCGCAACATACTTTTAATCCCGAAGAGGTAAAATCCTACAATTTAAAAATGGAATTGAAAGGCCAAAAAACAATAGAAGAAATATATGAAATTTACGCATCCGAACACTTTGATATATTTCTGAATATGAGTCTTTCTGAAGGACTTCCCGTATCATTGATGGAAGCCATTAACGCAGGCATTCCTTTAATAGCTACCGATGCAGGAGGAACTAACGAAATCGTTTGCCAACAAACAGGGAAATTACTACCCCTATATTTCGATCAAAAAGAATTTAATCAGGCCGTAGATTATATTCTCGAGAACAAACAAAAATTATTTCTTTCTTGTCGAAAATACTTTCTCGAAAACTTTTTAGCAGAAAATAACTACAAGCGGTTTTATAATCAGGCATTGTTTACGAATGAATAAAATATGAATATACTGTTAATTAATCATTATGCAGGGAGCCCCGAATTAGGGATGGAATTCCGGCCCTATTATATGGCTGGAGAATGGCAGAAAAAAGGCCATTCCGTACTTATCGTAGGGGCGACGTATTCCCATTTACGAAAAGTACAACCCGAAACGTTCGGCAAACAAATGATAGACGGAATACAGTATCACTGGATAAAAACCAATACTTATAAAGGGAACGGAGCCAAACGGGTTGCATCCATGCTCATATTTATATATAAATTGTTATGCACCTATAAAAAAATATGCCGACACTTTATCCCCGATGTCGTAATTGCCTCCTCAACCTATCCCCTGGATAATTATCCCGCACGGAAAATAGCGCAACATTACCGCGCTAAATATATTTACGAAGTACATGATTTGTGGCCGCTTTCTCCCATGGAATTGGGAGGCATGTCGAAATACCATCCGTTTATTGCCATGATGCAGATAGCCGAAAACTATGCATATAAACATGTAGATGCCGTAGTATCCATGTTGCCAAAAGCCTATCCGCATATGAAACAACACGGGTTATCCGAAAAGAAATTTTTTTGTGTCCCCAACGGCATTGTATTAGAAGATTGGTATTCTTCCGAGCCCCTTCCCCAAACATATCATGATTTTTTTGATACAATAAAAAAGCAATACAAATTTATTTTAGGTTACGTAGGAGGACACGCTCTATCCAATAGCTTAGATATATTGCTCGACGTTGCAAAACAAATCGCGAATAAACAAATCGCAGTTGTATTGATAGGAAACGGCGTGGAAAAAGAACACTTACAACAACGCAAACAAAAAGAGAAAATAGAGAACACTTATTTCTTAAATGCCGTTTCAAAAAAACAAATACCCGAATTACTATCCAAAATGGACGGATTATATATTGGATGGACAAGAAACACCCTTTATCAATACGGAATCTCCCCTAATAAAATTTTTGATTATGCCATGTCCGGCAAACCCATCGTACATGCAGTAGACGCCGGAAATGATTTGGTAAAAGAAGCCCGATGCGGTATAAGCGTAGAACCCGATAACATACAAAAAATAGCCGAAGCTATTCTTACATTATCCAATATGTCTTTGCAAGAACGAGAGCAACTGGGTGCAAACGGTTGTGATTTTGTAGTAAAGAATCACACATACGATGTATTGGCAGATCATTTTATACAAATAATAAAATCAATACAATAAATAATGAAAATACCTTTTTCACCTCCCGATGTAGGAGAAATGGAGATACAACGAGTAGTGGAAGTCCTTCGTTCCGGATGGATTACAACTGGACCTGAGACCAAGGAATTTGAAAAACAGATTGCGGCCTATTGTCATACCGATAAAGCGGTTTGTTTAAATTCTGCCACAGCATGCATGGAATTAATATTACGAATATTAGGAGTAGGAGAGGGCGACGAAGTAATCACCTCCGCGTATACATACACCGCCACCGCAAGTGTAATTTGCCATGTAGGAGCAACTCCCGTATTAGTAGATACGGCACCCGATTCCTTCCAAATGGATTATCAACAATTGGAAACCGCAATAACCCCTCGAACAAAGGTGATAATACCCGTCGACTTAGCCGGAATCATTTGTGATTACGATCGAATTTTTGAGAAGGTAAACAATAAGAAACACTTGTTTCAACCCAAAAATGACATCCAAAAAGCCATAGGAAGAATCATTGTATTGGCCGATGCCGCCCATGCCTTTGGAGCATCCCGTAACGGTAAAATGTGCGGTGAAATAGCCGATTTTACCTCATTCTCATTTCATGCCGTAAAAAATTTGACTACCGCCGAAGGAGGTGCTTTGACATGGAAAAATATGGAAGGAATAGATAATGAGCAGTTATATAAACAATTTATGCTGTATTGTTTACACGGACAAAGCAAAGATGCTTTTACCAAAACACAAATCGGAGCTTGGGAATACGATATTGTGTATCCTGCATACAAATGCAATATGACCGATATGATGGCAGCCATCGGACTAGCCCAGATGAAACGATATCCCGATTTGTTGCGCCGGCGTAAAAACATTATCGAACAGTACGATTCTGCTATCAAAAATTCGAATGTACAAGTGTTGAATCATTATACCGAAAATGGAATGTCGAGCGGGCACCTGTATTTGGTGCGTATATTGGGAAAAACCGAAGAAGAAAGAAACCGGATCATCATCGAAATGGCCAAACGGGAGATTGCTACCAATGTCCATTACAAACCCTTACCCATGATGACTGCATATAAAAAATTAGGATATTGTATCCAAGACTATCCCAATGCCTACAACATGTATTGCAATGAAATTACCTTGCCTTTGCATACCTGTCTTACCGACGAACAAGTAGCGTATGTGGCGTCTAATTTTGTGGAACTTATAAAATCGTAAGTTGTGAAACGATTGTTTGATATTCTTTTAAGCGGTTTGGGATTATTGATTCTTTCCCCCGTGTTCATTATAGTATCTTTTTGGATTAAATGCGATTCAAAAGGCAGTGTATTTTACAAACAGTTGCGAGTAGGGAAGAATAATCGTGATTTTTATTTGTATAAATTTCGCTCCATGGCCGTAGGCGCAGACAAAAAAGGATGGATAACAATAGGAGGCAAGGACCCTAGAGTTACAAAATCCGGATACTACTTACGAAAATACAAATTGGACGAATTGCCTCAACTTCTGAATGTTTTCAAAGGCGATATGAGTCTGGTGGGGCCCCGCCCCGAAGTACGTAAATATGTAAATTTATACACTTCCGAGCAAATGCAAGTATTGCATGTTCGCCCCGGAATAACCGATTTGGCCTCAATTCAATATAGAAATGAAAATGAATTATTGTCGAACGTCTCCGATCCTGAAAAATACTATATCGAAACCATTATGCAAGACAAGCTTCGCCTCAATTTGGAATACATTCAAAAACGGTCTCTTCTATTCGATTTCAAATTGATTATAAAAACAATTATGGCCGTAGTAAATTGACGGTTTTCCCATTGAGAAAAAACTTTGAAATCGAAAGACAGCCAGGAATCAACATCAATAAATTTAGAGAAGGGTTATTTGATTTTCAACACCGAACGAGAAAATGGATATGCTGTTGTTGTAGTTAACAACACAAACAAAGGGGTGGATGCACAATATTGGATGGATGATTTTCTGCATCCGTATCAACGAAAAGACGAATATCATACTGCTGCTAAAAACTACCTGACCGAAACCGAACTGGAATCGTTGGGACGCATTGTCAACGCCTATTTGGATTTAGCGGAAGACCGTGCAAAAAGGAATATCCCCATGACAATGGAAGATTGGGCGCAGCGCTTAGATAAATTTCTGGAAGCCGATGACTGGGATGTCTTGCAGAATAGCGGAAAAATTACCGCACTAATGGCGAAAGTTTTTGTCGAAAGCGAATTTGAAAAATACCGCATCGTACAAGACCGCTTGTTCGAATCTGATTTTGATAAGGAAATAAAACGTATTGAAAGCAAGCGGAATAAGTCGGAAGATTAACAATACTTCCAACTATAGGAAAATAGCATAAAGATACCCACATCTTGCAGTGGGTTATTTGAGAAAATACAGTGTAAAACGCAGAAATAGGCGCGATTGTCAAATAGGTACCCTTTATTGCTGAAAAATTTCGCGTACAGCCTTTTGTTCAAAAAGTTATTTCCAAAAGATAATTGTATAAAACAAAGAATTTCCAAAAAGAAAAGGCTTTATATATCATGCATACAAACGATATCGCTTTTCAGGAATTTCTAAAAAAGATGTATCTTTGTAACGATTAATTTGTTACCCATTATAAAAATCAGAAAAAGAAAACCAATGACTTATACAGATAAAAACTCAAAATACAAACGTTATACCGTAACATCCGCATTACCCTACGCCAATGGCCCTGTCCATATCGGACACCTAGCCGGGGTATATGTTCCCGCTGATATTTATGTTCGTTATTTACGTGCCGTGGGAGAGGATGTGATTTTTATCGGAGGATCCGACGAACATGGCGTTCCCATCACCATAAAAGCCCGCAAAGAAGGAGTAACCCCACAGGCCGTTGTGGACCGGTATCACGAAATCATCAAAAAATCGTTTCAGGAACTCGGAATATCATTCGATATTTATTCTCGCACTTCAGGAGCAGAACACCATAAAACAGCTTCCGATTACTTTAAAAAGTTATACGAAGAAGGGAAGTTTATCGAAAAATTCTCCCTGCAGTATTATGACGAAAAAGCCCAACAGTTTCTTGCCGACAGGTATATAACCGGAACCTGCCCCCATTGCGGATTCGAAAAAGCCTACGGCGACCAATGCGAGAATTGCGGTACGTCATTAAACGCTACCGATTTAATACATCCCAAATCCGCATTAAGCGGGGAAGTTCCCGTAATGAAAGAAACCAAACATTGGTTCTTACCTCTCGATAAAGACGAAGAATGGTTGCGCCAATGGATACTCGAAGGGCATAAAGGCGATTGGAAAACCAACGTGTACGGACAATGCAAATCGTGGATCGATCAAGGATTGCAACCTCGCGCCGTAACTCGCGACCTGGACTGGGGAGTAAAAGTACCCATACCGGGAGTAGAAGGAAAAGTACTGTACGTATGGTTCGACGCCCCCATAGGATACATTTCCTTTACAAAAGAATTGACTCCCGATTGGGAAAAATATTGGAAATCCCAAGATACCAAACTGGTACACTTTATAGGAAAAGACAATATTGTTTTCCATTGCATTATATTTCCCGCAATGCTCAAAGCCGAAGGTAGTTACATCCTTCCCGAAAACGTGCCCGCCAATGAATTCTTAAACTTGGAAAACGACAAAATTTCAACCTCTCGCAATTGGGCTGTTTGGTTGCATGAATACCTCCACGAATTTCCAAACAAGCAAGATGTATTACGGTATGTGCTTTGCAGCAACGCTCCCGAAACCAAAGACAACGATTTTACATGGAAAGACTTTCAAGCCAAAAATAACAACGAATTGGTGGCCATATTTGGAAACTTTGTAAACCGCACATTGGTGCTGACACATAAATTCTACCAGGGAAAAATACCTGCCATTGCCCGTATTACACCATCCGAAGAACACGTGATCCAAGAATTGAAACAATTTCCCGAACGGATCGGACGGTCCATTGAAACCTATCGTTTTCGTGAAGCGTTGGCCGAGCTGATGAATTTAGCCCGTTTAGGGAATAAATACCTTACCGAAACCGAACCTTGGAAACTCATAAAAACCGATCCCGAATATACACAAACCGTATTGAACCTTTCATTACAAATATGTGCTAATTTAGCCATCCTGTGCGAGCCTTTTATGCCCTTTACCGCCAAAAAACTCGCCGATATGCTACATCTTGAAGCCCATCAGTGGCAACAAGCCGGAACCCACACGTTGCTTGCCCCCGGCATACAAATAGAAAATCCCGAATTGCTGTTCGAAAAAATAGAAGACTACACCATCGATGCCCAAGTAAACAAATTGTTGGAAACCAAAAAACAAAACGAACTCAACAGTTGGCAACCTCATGCCCTCAAAGAAAAAGTAAGCTTCGAAGATTTCCAAAAAATGGATATTCGCGTAGGAACCGTTTTAGAATGCACCAAAGTACCCAAAGCCGATAAACTGCTGCAATTCCGTATCGATGACGGAATGGGAGGACGTACCATTATTTCCGGTATCGCCCAATCCTATCCCGAACCTGAAAAACTGATAGGAACTCAAGTCTGTTTTATAGCCAATTTCGAACCTCGAAAACTAAAAGGCATCCTAAGCGAAGGAATGATACTTTCTGCCGAAGACAGAGACGGAAAACTGGTATTGGTTTCCCCCGGCCGTACCGTAACAAATGGAGTAAATGTAGGATAACATACACACCAAAATAAAGTGGTATTTTCCACACAATTGTTTTGTGGGATATGCTTTTCGAATAAATGGCTGATCGGGATGACACATCTTTAGTAGCTGCAAAGAAAAGCATATCCCATTATTATTTTAGCCCTTTTGAAGATTTTATTCATCTTGATGATGCTATCGATGCCATTGATGATCATTACCGGAGAAGGATGATCGCTCCCATGCAAAAGGTATTAAATAGAGAAGCTTATGACATCTCAAAAAAAATTACCGTACTAACATTATAATAGGATATGCTTCAGAAAAGCATCATAACTTATATAAATCACAGAATATTGAGATACTAGAATCACAATTGTTTAATCGAGATATTTTGAAATACCATACCAATAAAAGCTCTCTAAATTAATATAGGAAGCGGTAAGAAATCATGGATGAGATACGCCTGTAAATATGATATAAATATAGAGAAAAGCATTGTTTTAAAAACTATCGCCGCCCTTTTATCTCTGAAGGTAATTTTTACAGCGAAAAGGATTTTCAAAAAGTGAAAAATATATTCATATGAATAACAATCAACCCTTTCGGCTTGCAAAACCAATCCCACAATATCCACATAAGGGTTCACTGATTTCTTCGGTTTTGTCGCTCAATAAAAAAAGAGAACTTCAATTCCAAATGCCATCCCGCAAAAGAAAAAAACATAACCGTAAAAAAAATATTTTCACTGCAGAGAAACTTTTTTTACATAGCTGCAAAAAATAATTTCCACCGCACAAAAACTTCAATTGGCGGTGGCAATTATACAAACAACGTCGCCGTTTATACAATTGGCGTCGCCAATTGTATAAACGGCGACGCCAATTTAAAAATGGAACAGCAGAGAAATAAAAATGCATAGGCAGAAAAACAAAAACGGTACGGCAAGAAAAAATGTTTTTACCATCATAAAATAAAAACGAGCGAATGCTCTGCCCCATAAAGCCTGCGAACAAAGAAATACATTCTTTTTGAAAAACAAATAACCGTTGTTGAGAAAATAAATAACTCTTCCGCAATACCCACCAGATTCTAAAAATCCCACAACACCCGGAGTATAAAAAATATTATTGTATCTTTGCATTGAGGATCAATAAAAAAGCACAGTACAAAACAGTACAATTATCTCGAAAAACTGTAAAAATGCGAATCCTTTGCATTCCGAAATAATTACAAACCGATCTATAATTACACAACCATGGCAAAATACATTATAGAAGAAATGAACAATTTAAACGGAGCCGGTACCCTGAATTACCCCCGTATCCAACAACAAGGACAAACAACTTTAGCCGCTTTGGCAAAAGAGATCAGCATGAGAGGTGCTTTTACGCAGGGCGACGTATTAGGAGTCGTTTCCGAGCTTACAAAAGTAATGGCAATAGAATTGGGAAAAGGAAATTCCGTAAAAATAGAAGGGCTAGGTATATTTTCGGTTTCATTAGGAATAAAAAAAGGAAAAGAATTGAAAGATCCGAGTCGAATGAAGCACATCAATGCTCAACGCATTACAATAAGAGGAATAAACTTTCGCACACAAAAAGGATTTGCAACAGAAGTAAATACTCATTTTCGTCCCACGCGTTCCAAACGACTACACCCCCGTTCAAATTTCGACACCACGCCCGAAGAACGCTTATTATTAGCGTTGAAATTTTTGCAAACACGCCCCTTTCTCCGAGTTGCCGATTACTGTACCCTTACCGGATTGTTGGCAACTACCGCTCAAAAAGAACTTGTAAAATGGAGCAACGACCCCAATAGTGGGTTAACATTCAAAGGATACGGCAGTCATAAAGTATATGTGGTCGCAAAAGATACTTAAAAGTTCAAAGACTGAAACAACATAGAAATCAACACATCAAGTTTTTTAAAAGATTTAGAAATACGTAGTTTCCCGTTTTTAATTCGACTCTGAAATCACATTGCATATACTGTCGAAATAATACACATCACCTCTTCCAATATCAAAAGACGCCATATCCATATACCTGGTTTCATCATTTGTAATATACAAATTCCTCTTTCCTCACATTCCGAAATGTCAAAACAGTTGTTGCGAAACCTTGAACTTCCAAAACCCTATAATTGTTTTAACTATCAAAAAGCGTATTTGTAAATTTCTTATATTTTTATTACTTTTGTAGGTCCGTTTTTTTATTTTTAATGCTTCTATCGTGCTGGTAACGAGTATAAAAGAAAAAGGGGATGAAACAATCCAAGAATAAAACGAATAAACAACATAAACATGTCGGTAAAGTATAACGAGTACAAGCAACTGAATCTTACCCAAATAGGAGAAGACATCCGCAACTATTGGGAAGAAAATAACACGTTCGATAAAAGTTTACAGCTCAGCGAAGGCCATCCCTCGTTTGTGTTTTACGAAGGTCCCCCTTCGGCAAACGGAAAACCCGGAATTCACCACGTAATGGCTCGTACCATTAAAGATATTTTCTGTCGCTACAAAACACAAAAAGGATTTTACGTGAAGCGCAAAGCAGGATGGGATACCCACGGACTCCCCGTAGAATTAGGTGTTGAAAAAAATCTCGGCATTACAAAAGAAGACATAGGTAAAAAGATATCCGTAGACGATTACAACCGAGCCTGCCGCGAAGAAGTAATGAAATACAAAGATCTCTGGGACGACCTAACCCGTAAAATGGGATATTGGGTGGACTTGAACGACCCCTATATCACATTCGAAAACGAATACATAGAAACTCTTTGGTATTTACTATCCGAACTATACAAAAAAGGATTGCTGTACAAAGGATATACCATTCAACCTTTTTCTCCCGCAGCAGGGACAGGCCTGAGCTCCCACGAATTAAATATGCCCGGATGCTACCGCGATGTAAAAGATACGACCTGTGTGGCCATGTTTCGGTTGCAACCTTCTCAAACCCTTCCTTTTGCCGACGATGTGAAATCGGAAGACGTACAAGCATTGGCATGGACAACCACACCCTGGACATTGCCTTCAAATACTGCACTTTGTGTAGGGCCGAACATTCAATATTCCTTGGTAAAGACATACAACCCCTATAGCGGTATGCTAACGCATGTCATTGTAGCAACGCCCTTGGTGTCGAGCTTTTTCCCCGAAAAGAATGCGGAACTCCCCTTCGATGCCTACAAACAGGGCGATAAAGAGGTTCCGTTTTCCATATTGGCCACCTGCAAAGGTTCCGATTTGGCAGGGTTACGCTACGAGCAACTGATTCCTTGGGTAAAACCCAATGGCGATGCCTTCCGTATTATTACCGGAGATTATGTAACGACCGAAGACGGTACGGGAATTGTACATATAGCCCCCACTTTTGGTGCCGACGACGACCGTGTAGCCAAACAAGCCGGTATTGCACCTCTTGTGATGGTTGATAAAGACGGAAAACGCCAACCTATGGTTGACAGGACCGGAAAATTTTTCGTACTGGAAGAGCTGGATCCCCGATTTGTTGCCGACTTTGTTAACGTGGATGCATACAAACCCTTTGCGGGCGCGTTTGTGAAAAACGCCTACGATCTCAATAAAACCGAAAAGGATCCTTCGTTGGATGTCGATATTGCCGTATTGTTGAAACAAGAAAATAAAGCGTTCAAAGTAGAAAAACATACCCATAATTACCCTCATTGCTGGCGTACCGACAAACCTATTTTATATTATCCGTTAGACAGTTGGTTTATTCGTACTACCGCTGCGAAGGAACGAATGATAGAGCTGAATAAAACGATTAACTGGAAACCCGAAGCTACCGGAACCGGACGTTTCGGAAACTGGCTGGAAAATTTGGTGGATTGGAATCTTTCCCGTTCCCGTTATTGGGGAACACCTTTGCCCATATGGAGAACCGAAGACGGAACCGAAGAACTATGCATAGGAAGCGTTCAACAGCTTCGCAGCGAAATTGAAAAATCCGTCGCCGCGGGTTTTATGAAAGAAAATCCCTACCAATCCGACGATTATAAGCAATTTGATTTGCACCGTCCCTATATAGATAACGTGATATTGGTTTCGCCCAAAGGACAAAAGATGACCCGTGAAACCGATTTGATTGATGTATGGTTCGACTCCGGAGCCATGCCTTATGCTCAATACCATTACATGGGACAGCCGGGTTTTATGAATGAGCAGATCTTCCCCGCCGACTTTATCGCCGAAGGGGTAGATCAAACACGCGGATGGTTCTTTACCCTACATGCTCTCGCTACCATGGTTTTTGATACCGTTGCCTATAAAAATGTAGTCTCCAACGGATTGGTACTCGACAAAAACGGGAACAAGATGTCCAAACGGTTGGGAAACGGAATTGACCCCTTCGCCACTATCGAAAAATATGGGCCCGATGCTACCCGGTGGTATATGATGACCAACTCTCAGCCTTGGGACAATTTGAAATTCGATTTGGAAGGCGTCGACGAAGTCCGTCGTAAATTCTTCGGAACCCTTTATAATACCTATAGTTTCTTCGCTTTATATGCCAATATCGACGGATTTTCCTATAGCGAACCCGATATCGCTCTTGAAAAACGTCCCGAGATTGATCGTTGGATTTTATCCGAACTGAATACGTTGATAAAAAATGTTGACGCATATTATAACGATTACGAACCCACCAAAGCCGGAAGAGCTATTCAGGACTTTGTAGATAGTTACTTAAGCAATTGGTATGTCCGTTTGTGCCGTCGTCGTTTCTGGAAAGGCGAATATACCAAAGATAAAATTTCCGCGTATCAAACCCTTTATACCTGCTTGGAAACTCTTTCACGGCTGATGGCCCCTATAGCCCCATTCTTTGGCGAACGGTTGTTCCGCGATTTAAATACCGTTTCCAATAAATTACCCGTAGCTTCGGTACACCATGTCGAATTTCCCGCAGCCGATGAAAACATAATTGATAAAGCACTCGAAGAACGCATGCAGTTGGCTCAATTGATTTCCTCCATGGTATTATCGTTACGTAAAAAAACCAATATCCGTGTACGCCAACCCTTGGCAAAAATAATGTTGCCCGTAAGCGGCGACCGTTTGAAAGATCAAATCCATGCCGTAAGCCATCTGATTTGTTCCGAAGTAAATGTAAAAGAAATAGAGTTCTTAGATACTGCTAACAATGTGTTGGTAAAACGCATTAAACCCAATTTCAAAACCCTCGGACCTAAATACGGCAAAATTATGAAAGCCATTTCTGCAGCCGTTGCCGAATTTTCACAAGCCGATATCAACCAAATAGAAACTCAAGAGAACTATACTTTTACCGTAGAGGGGCAAGAGGTAACCTTGTTGTTGGCCGATGTGGAAATTGCCACACAAGACATCCCGGGTTGGGTAGTTGCCAACGAAGGCAGTTTAACCGTAGCATTGGATATTACCGTTACACAAACGTTGAAAGAAGAAGGAATCGCCCGCGAATTGGTAAACCGGATTCAAAACATACGCAAAGAAAGCGATTTCGAAGTTACCGATAAAATTCGGGTAGATTTGATACAACATACAGAATGGAATGATGCGGTAAAAAATCATATGGCATACATTTGTTCCGAAACATTGACTGATACGTTGAATTTGGTGGATACAATAGCATCGCCCGACAAACAAACCATTGAAATCATAGACGGTATGCCCGTAGAAATTTGGATTCGAAAAGCATAAACAGCAGTTTCGCTTCCCCGGGAATCGATATTATTTCTTTATGAATCCCTTTCAATGAGTATTGTATATACCTTGTGAGGGGTTCATAAGAAACCATTGCTATTTTATGCATCTGGGATTGGGTGCGTTACAAAGTAAAAAGATTACATTTCAAATACAATGTAACACCCTATGATGATATTGTTCTATAAACTTTTTTATCCAGTTTCTTACCGATGAGGATGATTTAGTTTTAGGTTCTTTATTCGAGAACAATACACGAAAAAGCACTATGCTGAAAAATTAAATAAAAATAGATTTCTTTTGAAATCAAAGAAGAATATATTGAACAAAAAATCACTTTAGGGAACCGGATTAAAATCATTATAATATGGAAGATTTTAGAAAATATGCTACTAAGCATTTGGGAATGAGCGGTACG
>CAYYUE010000009.1:0-22546 GCA_964474745.1 uncultured Bacteroidaceae bacterium
TTTCCGGAAGCGGCCTACAGGAAAATAGAGCAATTTCCTCCTCTGTTGTCGCCTTTTGGGGAGTATAAACCGGCTACGAATGCTCAATATTTGTTTACGGCAAAAATCGGAAACATCTCGAGCAACAACCCCTTGGTTGCTTTTGTCCAAATGCAAGAGGTCCGCTACGGTTTTTTTGTCGGCGAGGGGTTGTGGAAATGGGCTCTTTCGGACTTTCTTCAAAACCATACGCAGGAGAATTTCAATATGTTGATTCACAAAACGGTTATGTACCTTTCTTTGCGTATTCAGAAGGAGCGTTTTCTTGTTACTACGCAGCATATGTATCCGGAAACGGAACCTATTGTTTTTGAAGGGGAGTTGTATAACGAAAATTACGAGCTTGTAAATGCTCCGGATGTGGTTCTTACGGTTACGACTCCGGAGAATGAAAAAAAAGCGTATCCAATGAATCGTACGCACAACAGCTACCACTTGAATATCGGGAGTTTGCCTGCGGGAAAATATACTTATTCGGCGAATACGGTCTACAACAACAAGCCTTTTGTTTCGTCGGGTTCGTTTGTGGTTGAGGACCTTATGTTGGAAGATATCCGCCTGGTTGCGGACCATACGTTGTTGAACACGCTCGCGCAAAAAACCGGCGGCCGTATGTTGTATCCGAAAGATCTGCTTGATTTTCCGGAAATGTTGAAACAGCGCGACGATGTGAAAACGGTAATCTACCACCGTGAAAAATACAGTGAACTGATGAATCTTCCGTTTATTTTCATCCTTCTGGTATTCCTGTTGGGATTGGAATGGGTTTTGAGGAAATACAACGGGGAGCTATAGGGGTGCGATATGGGTAGAAAATTCCTCTGCGGTTGCAGGCTGTCGGGAAAATCGCTTCTCAAAAGCGAGTTGATGAAAAACGGCGCTACGTTGCTTTCGGGTACGGTTATTGCGCAAGGCATCGTTTTTTTAACTTATCCTATTGTAGCACGGCTGTATACTCCGGAAGATTTTGGAATGTATACTCTTATTCTGAGTTATATCGATATTTTTGTTATTTTGTGTACGGGGCGCTATGAGCAGGCACTGATGATGGCGCGTAACGAGACGGAAATTTGGGCTCTTACGAAATTGTGCCGAAGGGTAAGCCTTATGGTGTCGGCTTGTATTTTGCTGGGTACGGGTATTGTTTTTTTTATGGGCGGCATTGAGGAGAAAACGCATGCGTTGGGGGCTCTTATTTTCTTTATTCCGTTGTTGGTTTTTTTTACGGCTCGATACAAGATTTATTCGGCGGTTTTCAACAAATACAAAGCATTTAAGCAAATTGCCTTTTCGGATGTGGTTGGGAACGTGTCGGGAACGCTTTTAAAAATTGTATTCGGATGTGCGCATCTATGGAGAACGGGATTGCCTTTGGCTACTTTGTTGGGCCGCATACTGGGCAATTTCAATTACGGATGGAAGCTTCGCCAAATTGCTCAACCTAAAATTCTTCGCCCGCAATGGTATGCAGTAGCGCGGCAATATAAAAATTTTCCTTTGTATTCGATGCCGAAAGATTTTATCAACAGCTTTTCGGCGAATCTGCCTTTTCTTTTATTGGCCATGTATTTTGATGCATCGTATTTGGGCTTGTTTGCAATGGCTCTTACGTTTACATTTCGTCCGGTAAGTTTGCTCAACAGTGCTTATGAACGGATATTATACGAACGGGTGTCGTCGAAATTCTTAAACCGTCAACCGTTTTCGCGCGATATATACCGTTTTTTAGGGTTGAATTATGCGGTTTTTGTTCCGTTGTTCTGCGCGGTTTTCATTTTCGCCAAACCGATATTTATTTTCATATTAGGTGCCGAATGGGGTGAATCGGCCCTCTATTTTCGATACCTGCTGCCCTGGGTATTGGTGATGCTTTCCAGCTCTTCGCTTTCGTTTATTCCCAATATATTTTCCACTCAACGCACCGAAGTGATTTTGTATATCATTTTATTTGTCATTCGGCTAGGGGTTTTGTTTCTGGGAATCTATTTCCGCGATTTTGTATTGGCAATTGCCTTGTTTTGTATTGTAGGGGTTCTTTTTACGCTTTCGTTGTTGGGGTGGTACGTATTTCAAATTCAGAAATACGAAAAAGGACTCAAGAAATCATAGTGGAATTGGGGCGGCATTGCATGCAACGGGGTTGTTTTTCTCTTACGTTGACGGCTTATTTTCGGATGATTGGAACAGCGGTTCACGGGATTTGTGGAAGCGGACGGAATGGAAGGCTCCGGTTCTTTTTATGCAAACGGTTTTTATAATTTGGTATAAGGTACGGTACGGCCTGGGTTGAGAGGTGTTATCGGGGATGTTTTGTTGCATGAGATTGGGCATGGAAAACAATATCGAAACGGATTGTATTCCGGCCGGCATTGTATGTATTGGAGGGGATGCATGCTTCGCTATGGGCCTCCGCAAAGCCTCTTCTTTTTCATCAATACGGTACTTTGTCGGACATGGTTTTCCACGCCTCGAAAGGAGTTTCCGACTCGGGTACTTTGAGGCATTCCACGTGTAGGGTTCTTTGGTCGTAAGGCTTTTCGAGCTCCTCGTATATAAGGGAATCGTCGAAGCCGGCATGTTTGGCGGAATAACGGTCGGCAGCATAATACAGTTTGGGAATTCGAGCCCAGTATATGGCGGACATGCACATCGGGCAAGGTTCGCAACTGGCATATAATTCGCAATCGGATAAATCAAATGTATTTAATGTACGGCATGCTTCGCGTATGGCGTTTACTTCGGCATGTGCCGTAGGGTCGTTGGTGGAGGTTACCGTATTGCCGCATTGCGACACCATTTGCCCTTTACGTACTATAACGGCACCAAAGGGGCCTCCCGAACGGGTAACGGCATTTTCTTTTGCAATCTCAATACTTCGAGACAGATAGTATTCCGGTGTATGGGTATTCATTGGATATATACATTTTTTGTTACGGTTGCAAAAGTACATATTTTCCTTGAATAAGGGTATTTTTACAAAAGCAATTCGGGATATTCCAAAAGAGGAAGCTTAGGCGGGATAATTCTTAAAATAAAAAATAAATGCTTGAAGTTCTGTATAAAGTAAGTATATTTGCAGGCATTACAACGACAATGAATAATTAGATAATCCATTTAAATTCAAAATGTATAATGGAACAAATGTGGATTGAGAAAGCATGGGAAGATCGGGAATACCTGAAAGAGCCTCAAGTAACAGCCTCCATACGCAAAGTCATCGATTGCTTGGATAAAGGCGCATTGCGTATTGCCGAAAGGAAAGAGGGGGTTTGGCAGGTGAACGAATGGGTAAAGAAAGCGGTGTTGCTTTATTTTCCGATATGCGAAATGCAAACGGTAGAAGTAGGCCCTTTTGAATTTCATGATAAAATTGCTTTAAAAACACAGTATGCGGAAAAAGGGGTGCGTGTGGTTCCTCACGGGATTGCAAGGTACGGATCGTTTTTGGCTCCTGGGGTGGTTATGATGCCTTCTTATGTGAATATCGGGGCGTATGTGGATAGCGGTACGATGATCGACACCTGGGCAACGGTAGGATCGTGTGCGCAAGTAGGTAAAAACGTGCATCTGAGCGGAGGTGTGGGATTGGGGGGTGTTCTGGAACCTGTTCAGGCGGCTCCTGTTATTATCGAAGACGGTTGTTTTATCGGTTCCCGCGCCATCCTTGTGGAAGGAGCTTTGATTGGTACGGAAGCGGTTATCGGAGCGGGTGTTGTAATTACGGGCTCTACAAAAATCATGGATGTTACGGGTGCTGAACCTATCGTGTACAAAGGGGTTGTACCTCCTCGTTCTGTGGTCATACCGGGAAGTTATACGAAAGAGTTTCCCGCAGGTAGCTATCAAGTACCGTGCGCCTTGATTATCGGGAAACGAAAAGAATCGACAGATTTAAAAACGTCTTTGAATGCGGCGTTGCGCGACCACGGTATTGCGGTGTAAAAAACAGAACAGACAATCGACGTTCGACATCTATTGTTTTGCATCAACTAAGGAGGCTCCTGTATAGGGCCGCCGCGGTAGGGATGAGGAATGGAAAAGGTTGTTTTGAGAAAAATAAAGTTACAATCTTATGAAAAAGTAAAGAAAAAGAACTACTTTTGTAGCTTTATGGGAATTGTATATTAAAAAAATAATTACCTAATTATAAATATCTTAAAGTAAAAATCAAATGAAAAAAGTACATAATTTTAACGCAGGCCCTTGCGTGTTACCCAAAGTAGCTACTGAAGCTGCTATTGAAGCCATCCGCGATTTCGACAATACAGGAATCGGAATTTTAGAAATTTCTCACCGTACTCCGGGTTGGGAACGTACGATGAAAGAAACGGAAGAATTGTGGAGAGAATTATTGCATATTCCCGACAATTATGAAGTTCTTTTCTTAGGAGGTGGTGCCAGCACTCAATTTTTTATGGTAGCGGCCAACTTGTTAAACAAAAAAGCGGCTTATCTTCAAACAGGGGTATGGGCTAAAAAAGCGGCTAAAGAAGCTAAATTTTACGGAGAGGTGGAAGTCGTTGCTTCTTCGGAGGATAAAAATTATTCTTATATCCCTAAAGGATATGCCATCCCTACGGATGCGGATTATTTCCATATTACAACCAACAACACCATTTACGGTACGGAAATCAAATATGATATGGACTGCCCTATTCCTTTAATTGCCGACATGTCGTCCGATATTATGAGCCGTCCTGTAGACATCAGCAAATATGCTCTTATTTATGGCGGTGCTCAAAAAAATGTAGGCCCTGCCGGCGTTACGTTTGTAATTGTTCGTAAAGACATATTGGGAAAAGTAGAACGCAAATTGCAAACGATGGTGGATTACAGAACTCACATCGGAGACGAGCCTAAAAACAAATCCATGTTCAATACGCCTCCGGTATTTCCTATATTTGTCATGCACGAAACGTTGAAATGGGTAAAATCCTTAGGCGGTTTGGATGCTATGTTAAAACGCAACAATGCGAAAGCCGATTTGTTATACGGTGAAATTGACCGTAACAAAATGTTTGTAGGAACAGCAGCTAAGGAAGACCGTTCTATCATGAACGTATGTTTTGTAATGGCTCCGGGTTACGAAGAAAAACAAGATGCGTTTATGGCTTTTGCAAAAGAAAGAGGCATGATCGGTCTTAAAGGCCACCGTTCGGTTGGCGGATTCCGTGCTTCTATCTACAACGCTTGTGAGTTGGAAGACGTTCAAGCATTGGTAGATTGCATGAAAGAATTTGAAAAAATGAATGCATAGTTGATGTGGTGTGAATCGTGAAGGAGGTAGAAGTCTTTCACGACATGTTGGTAAAAAGGACGCATATAGCCGTTAGGATGCACCAAATGCATATCGGTATTTCCACTACATGAATGTGTATGCTCCTTTTTATGTTCATTGCCAAACTCGATGCTTTTTTCCTCGGATTTTAACATCCGGCATACAAAAGTTCGATAAAGACAGAGAAAGGCTCTCAACGATTCACAGGTTATCAATCACTAAAAAATAAAACAAGAAAATGAAAGTATTAATTGCTACGGAAAAACCATTTGCAAAAGTTGCTGTAGATGGTATTAGAAATATCATAGAAGGCGCAGGGTATGAATTGAGCCTTTTAGAAAAGTACACAGACGTAAACCAATTTTATGCTGCCGTTGCTGATGTTGACGCCTTAATTGTCCGTTCGGATAAAGTAACGAAAGAGGTAATTGCAGCTGCCAAAAAATTGAAAATTGTGGTTCGTGCAGGTGCAGGTTTCGACAATTTGGATTTAGCGGCTTGTACCGAACGCGGTATTGTGGCGATGAACACTCCGGGCCAAAACTCGAATGCGGTTGCGGAATTGGCTTTAGGAATGATGGTTTATATGGCTCGCAATTCTTTCCAACCGGGAACAGGTTCGGAATTGAAAGGGAAAAAGCTGGGAATCCACGCCTATGGCAACGTAGGCCGCCTGGTTGCTGAAAAAGCCAAAGCCATGGGTATGGAAATTTGGGCTTTCGACCCGTTTGTACCTGCCGAAAAAATGCAAGCAGAAGGTGTTCATGTTGCAGCTTCTATTGAAGATTTATATGCAAATTGCAACTACATTTCGCTTCACATTCCGGCTAACGAACAAACGAAAAACTCCATCAATTACGAACTGCTTTCGCGCATGCCTAAAGGGGGTTGTTTAGTAAACACCGCTCGTAAAGAGGTGATCAACGAAGCGGATATGGAACGCTTGTTGGCCGACCGTGCAGACATGAAATACATTACCGATATTGCTCCGGCCAACCAAGCCGTATTAGCTGAGAAATTCGGGCCCCGCTTCTTCGCAACGGCTAAGAAAATGGGTGCTGAAACGGCTGAAGCAAACATCAATGCAGGATTGGCTTCCGGAAACCAAATCGTAAAATTCTTCCAAACAGGAGATAAAACATTTCAAGTGAATAAATAAAATCAGCCTGACTTAAGGATAGATAAAGACTGTTTAAAATGTATTTTAAACAGTCTTTATTTTTAATGAAATAAGTATCGTGAACAAAAATCAAAAAAGAGTTATGAATTTGAAAAAAATAATGATCCGTACATTATTACTTTTTTTCTTATTTGCAGGGGCTTCTTGCAAAGAGAAAGAAAGTGACAGCCAATTTATTGAACAGAAAGCCGGCTCCGAAACGACTATCAGTTATGAAGATATTGTTACCATGGCAAATCAGCATAACGAATATCTGAATGACATTTTTGTAAACTTTAATTTCAAATGTGAAGATTACTACAAAGAACTTGAGGCCAACATTCTTAATACTAATTTTGGAGGAGCTTCTATGGAACAAAAAGAATACTTATGTACTTTTTTTAGAGATAAAAATTATGTATTAGAATCTATGGAAGATGTTGTTATTGCAATTGAAAATTGTAAAAACATCCATGATAAGAATCTCGTTATTGAATTCATTACAGCTATCGACACAAATACATTTGAGGAAGCGGTGGGATATAGTGGAATCTCATCAAAAATCGATATTTTACAGGATATTGCCTATCATAACTTGAAAGATGACGATTTAATTTTTGTATTGTCTTATACAGAATTACTGAGAAAATCATCATATTACTGGCTCCCTGAAGATCTTGGAGGCGACGGCTATGGTTTTACCGTTTTATGCGGCAACAAGTATGAAAAGAAAAAACCTTCTAAAGGAGTTCGTGTGGCAGGGGCGGCAGCTTTAGCTGATGCCGAGAGCCTTGCTATAGGAATGACGGTAACGGGTATTGTAGGTTTCTTTTTTCCTCCTGCAACCGTTGGTGGACTCGTAGCCACTGTTGGTGGTGCCGCAGCTACCTCTGCTTATGCCGCAGTTAAAGAAGCTTTGAAAAAGAAATAATGAAAGAGATGTGTAAGAGAAAACGGAAGTGGATTTACTTTATGATAAGTTATATAACCATGTCATTCGGATATCTATTTTTTATATTGACAACTGACCATACCTGGACGTTATTCGATGCTATTTCTTTTATCTTGTTTATTCCTACGGCATACGGTATCGTATGCATCATAAATAAAATAGAAGGGAAAAAAACAAAATGAAAATATATATGAATCCGATGCATTGTAATGCAATCACAAAAAGGAATGGTCCGCCGGTTTAAGACAAAAGGATACCATTATTGCTTTATATTCCTCTCTCCATAAATAAAATATGTCGAAAAGCAGAGCCTCTAAAGCATCCCAAAAAGAACAACAGATTATAAGTTCCATCGGAAGGCGTTTCTGTATACGGCTTCACAAAACTTACTTCACAATGAGCACGGCATTGGAAACTTTTCGCTCCCCTTTATGATCAAACTTGTTGTTATCGGACGGGTAGTTTACAATCCCTCTCCCCTGCTTACGGATATAACAAGTCGTAGATCCGCCGCCGTCCAAATTCAAAATGGAAGCACATCCCAGCCACTGCAATACGCTGCACAGCTCGTCCAGCGACAACCCTTCCGATTCTTTGAACCTGCCGTCCGCCGTCAACAAGATTACAGTTCCGTCGGGTTTGATTCCAATGGCAGTACGGTTGTGGCGCAGCGTAACAAAGGTCCTGTCGGTCCGCATGGGTTCTTTTTTTCCGTTCAGCATCAACAAAGGTCCTGCAGTCATGACATCCGTATAATTCAGATGGTCTTCCCAGGTTCGCAAGCTATCCGTTTTCAAGATCTTCGCTTTTCCCTTATCCAATACCAACGTCCCATATTGATAGTATTTCCGAAAAGGCGTTTGCCGGTTTTCATTGGTTCCTTTTTGTTGCCCCTGAATGCGTAAAAAACAAATGGGATGGTGATATACCATATCAAAAAAGGAACCATTTACCGCCGCAATGGCGTTGTGTTGCGCGGCCATTGCAGAAGTATAGCCCAAATTCTTATCATGACAAAAAGCTAATGTAAAAGGCGTATCAGGCCGCATCTCCAGTATGCATATATGTTGGTTTGATGCAAAGAGCTCTTTCTGTCTAAAATGCATATTTTTATACACCAATCCCGGGGCAAGGGTATCTACCTCCCACGCGGCACGTACCAACGCAATAGAATCGTTCTGAGCATTACCGGTGGTTGCATAAAGCAACCAAACATACACGATGATAAGAATCTTTTTCATCTTCGAATAATATTATATTTTGATTGTAAAACGGCACTCATTTTCATATCGTATTTTTTGCAAAACGGTTTTCAGGAAAAATCACACATCGGTTATGCAATCCGGACACGCTTCTCCTTTCATCAGGCCGGCAATTCCCGTAGCAGAAACCGCCGTTACACTTCATCCGAAGGTTTTTCAATAGATTATGCAGATCGTCGTATCGAGAATATACACCCCGTATAACCCTCCGGCTGTTTGAGTTTGCAAATTATATTTCCATTTGGTCCTTTGCAACAATAAAAAAACTACTTTTGCACAATTGTTGTTTCAAACAAGTTGTAGAGTATACATCTAAAAAAACGGCAATTACATAATTTTTGTACAGAATTCAAAATAATAAAAACATGAATATTCGTTTAATCAATATCGGAGATGAATTATTGATCGGTCAAGTAATCAATACGAACGCATCGTGGATGGCACAACAATTAGTAGCCAACGGAATGGAAGTCGTCGAAATTCTTACTATTTCGGATCAAGAAGAAGCGATAAAAGAGAGCTTAGGACGTTGTTTAAAGACAAGCGACGCCGTAATTCTTACCGGAGGCCTGGGTCCCACCAAAGACGATATAACCAAAAAAACATTATGCACGTTTTTCAACACTACACTTGTTGAGGATGCCGCCACACTGGAAAATATTGCTTGTATTTTTGAAAAACGAGGGTATCCGATGACTCCGACCAACCGCCAACAAGCATTGGTACCTGAAATAAGTACCGTATTGACGAACAAACTGGGAACGGCACCCGGTATGTGGTTCGAAAAAGAAGGATGTATCGTGGTTTCGCTACCCGGTGTTCCATTCGAAATGCAATACTTAATGAGCAACGAAGTAATCCCTAAACTCCTGCAACATTTCAATACCGGATACATTATTCATAAAAACCTTCTTTTCCAAGGCATTGGGGAATCGATTCTTTCCGACACAATAGAAAATTGGGAATTGGCTCTTCCTAAAAGCATAAAACCGGCCTATCTGCCGAAAGCGGGGCTTGTACGGTTGCGGCTTACGGCACGAGGAGAAGATAAGGATCAGTTGGAAAAAGATATTCAAAAGTCCGTTACCGAACTTTATACAAGAGTTGGGGAATATATTGTAGGAGAAGATGCCGAATCATTGGCGGAGGTAATAGCGCAAAAAATAAAACAATCAGGGAAAACACTCGCCATTGCGGAAAGTTGTACCGGAGGTGCTGTTGCGTCGGATATAACAGCTCTGGCAGGAGCTTCCGAATATTTTAAAGGAGGAGTGGTCGCGTATGCTAACGAAGTAAAAGAATCGGTATTGGGAGTACGGCACAATACACTACTGCAACACGGAGCGGTAAGCGAAGAAACGGCAACGGAAATGGTTATCGGAATTCGAGAACTCATGAGTGCCGATTACGCTATTGCAACAACCGGCATTGCAGGCCCCGGAGGAGGAACCCCCGAAAAACCCGTAGGAACGGTGTGGATTGCCGTTGCTTCGAAAAACGAAATCGTTACGCAAAAGATGACTTTCGGAAACGACCGCATCAGAACTATAGAAAGAAGCGTAAATCAATCATTCAGCAACTTATTAAAACTAATAACAAAAGAATTATGTGGAAAATAATTACCGGCCCTTATGTAATATCCGTAGCGATGTTGGTTGTATCCAACTGTTTTATGACGTATGCATGGTACGGACATTTAAAAAATATGTCAACAAAAGCCTGGTACGTTGCGGCTATGATAAGCTGGTTCATCGCTTTTTTTGAATATATAATACAAGTTCCCGCTAATCGCATCGGGTATTCCGTTTATACATTGCCTCAACTCAAAATCATACAAGAAGTGATTTCTTTATCCGTATTCATCCCATTTGCTATGCTGGTCATGAATCAACCCTTCAAAACAAACTATATTTGGGCATGTTTATGTCTGGTAGGAGCCGTATATTTCATGTTCAAAAACTAAAGGGTTGCTGCTTTTCGGCGGCATTGTTTTTTGACAATGTATGCCGCCTGTGTTTACACGGCAATCGTAACACAATGTGTACGTGATTGTAAACAGCATAATATGCTGTAATACAAAAAGAGAAAAAAGTGAAATACAAAAATGAAATAACATTTTTATCAAGAATCAAAGTTATCCATAATTAAATTCATAATAATTTTTGTATCTTTGCAGTCGTAAATAACCAAGCTTGTATAACTATTGAAAATAAATACTTCAAAATGAAAAAGATATTTGTTTTATTATTTCTAGGAATGGTGTTTTCTTCTTTTGCTCAAAAGTTAAAACCACTATACGATTCATTTAGCAGTTCATGGGGATATGTGGACAAAGCGGGAATGTGGGTAGTTTCTCCCATGTTTGAGGCAGCAGAAAATTTCTCAACCGATAAAAAAGGTTTTGCAGCCGTTCAACAGAATAAACGATGGGGATGCATTAATGATAACGGGACTTTTATTGTAGAACCGGTCTTCAACTACAGCAGTGAAGCGATAGAAGCACTTCGTCATCAACAAAAAAATAATAAAAAACAAAATAACAATTGGTTATTTCTTTTACAGGAGCCGGAATCCCAAACATGGGGTTTTGTGGATTGCTACGGTATATGGACCATCAAACCCGTTTATGAATTTGCTACCGATTTCAATGATTATACCTACAAGCGTTATGCAACCGTTCAATGGAATGGAAAATGGGGTTGTATCGACGATAAAGGCGAAGTAATCGTAAAACCTGTTTTTGAGACGCAAGATCAAGCTACCGACGCCGGATACCAATGGCATAAAAATGAAGTTATCGGAGTATGGTTATATCCTGCTCAAAATGCCGATGGAGTATGGGGATATGTAAATTATCGCGGAGATTGGGCCGTAAAGCCTATCTTTGAGTACGCGAAAGAATTTGTCGGAGATCGCTATAACCGATGTGCCGTGGTAAAGATAGACGGGTCGTGGGGATGTATCGACGACAGAGGAAAATATGTGGTAGACCCCAAATATCCTTATGCCGGACAAGCGACAAGAGCCGGATTTGATTGGAGAAAAAGCAAGTAAACCGTTTGTCTGCAGCAACTTTATATAAAAGATTCGCCCTAAGAGAAGTATGTGCACCGAAATACTTCTCTTATCGGTTTTCCATTACAATACAAAAAAAGAACTAGCCTTTCTATAGCTCCTCCCCTGCTTATCATGCCGTCTTCTTGGCTTCAAAATCAGTTTAACACAAGCTTTTAGAATCTGTTATATAAAAAAATAATCCACCGAATTTCAAAAAGTTGTATATTTGCATTCTAAAAATGCAAAGTATTTTTGATATTAAATGGTATATTAATGAATTTTTTAATTCAAAAAAACTTTCATAGCCAAGGTTGTTTTACATACAAAAAGTAATTGAAAATGAAGAAAATCATTTTATTGGTAACGGTTCTATTTCTACAATTGTCTTATTCATGGGCTCAAGAAGAGCTTTTCCCTATGATTTATGCAGGAGAAGATGAAAAAGGGAAATGGGGTTATGTTGATGAAAACGACAATTGGGTTATCCCTCCCAAATACGATGCAGCTCTTTACGAATCGAACGGCGGCATGTACGGAGTTTCCAAAAACGGAAAATGGGGCCTGTTGGGGCAAAAAGGAGAAACTTTAGTCAATATCGCATACGACGAAGTGTATTACGAAATCGATTATACAAAACTGAAATATTTAGCTCTTTTCGGAGCTATTCGCAAAGGTGATAAATGGGCATTTGTAACCATTCAAGGCGCATTTGTAACGCCTTTCAAATACGACGAAATTATTATGCACTTCGGAAAATACGAATTTGTTGTCCGCGATAAAAACGGAATTCCTCGTAAGGGGTATATCGACAAACTCGGCAATGAATATTGGTATAATTAATACATCGTATCCGGAAATAAAATAAAAAGGGAGCATCACAAGTTTCCTTTTTCTTTTTCAATATTTATGTCCGCTATGATCGAAGAGCTCCAATAAACACAAATCATATTCACACATCTATAACTACTATTGCCGTTAGGTAACAAATCGAAAATATGTTAATCACGGTTTTCGATGGTAATTAATTTGTATCTTTGCAAAACTAATTTCTAATTAAAAAGAAAAATATAATCAAATGGAAAAGAAAGATTTACTTCAAGATGTAATTCAGCACATTGACATCAAAAATATTGATTCAACAGCAATCATCAATGCTATGCGGGAAATGTCTTTTACTTCACGCGATACTGCTACGGCTGCCGACATCTATGACCGAATGATCAACGATAAAAATTGTTCGATTATGTTAACCCTTGCCGGAAGTACAAGCGCTGCAGGTTGTATGCAGGTGTATGTTGACATGGTAAAAAACAACATGGTTGATTGTATCGTATCTACAGGTGCATCTATTGTTGACATGGATTTCTTTGAAGCATTAGGATTTAAACATTACAAAGGCACTCCTTTTATAGACGATAAATTATTACGTTCTAATTATATAGATAGAATCTATGATACATTTATAGATGAAGAAGAACTGCAAGAATGCGACAATGCCATTAAAATAATTGCAGACGGTTTAGAAAAACGTCCTTACTCGTCACGGGAATTTATTTACGAAATGGGGAAATGGTTGGCTTCGGGCAATGCAAAAAAGAAAGATTCTTTAGTGCAAGTTTGCTATGAACATAACGTTCCTATTTTCTGTCCGGCTTTCACCGATTCCAGTGCAGGTTTCGGCCTGGTGATGCATCAGGTAAAAAATCCTGACAATCATCTAACCATCGACTCGATTCGAGATTTCTATGAACTCACTCAAATAAAAATAGCGGCTCCTGCTACCGGATTGTTTATGGTAGGCGGCGGCACTCCGAAAAACTTTGCACAAGATACTGTGGTATGTGCAGAAGTTTTAGGCCACGAAGTAGAAATGCATAAATATGCCATTCAAATTACCGTTGCCGATGCACGCGACGGTGCTTGCTCCAGCTCAACACTGAAAGAAGCTTGTTCTTGGGGTAAAGTAGATACGGTTTTCGAACAAATGGTATATGCCGAAGCAACAACGGTAGTGCCTATGATCGCCAGCTACATATACCACAAAAACGATTGGAAAAATCGTAAGAAATACGAATGGAGCAAGTTATTCGTAAAAAAATAAATAAAAGAATACGCACTACCTGCAATAGCGGCGCAATACATTGCGCCGCTATTGTTCATCATAGGGAGTTTGAATTTAGGAATGAACATTAACAAAATCAGTCAATGATCATGGATGCAACAGAAATACAAAACATCAAATCATTAATCCATAAAGAAGTTGTATTGGCAATGGGGTGTACCGAGCCCGTAGCTGTGGCATTAGCCGTAACAAAAGCTCGGGAAACATTAGGTAAGGCACCTTTGAAAATAGAAGTCAATCTTAGTAAAAACATTTTTAAAAACGCTATGGGAGTAGGCATTCCCGGTACAGGCATGATCGGATTGCCAATTGCCATAGCCATGGGAATTGTTGCAGGAGATTCCTCAAGAGGTTTGGAAGTATTGGATATTGCCTCTGCAGATATCGAAAAAGCGAAACAATGGCTTCATGATAACAAATCAATCATTTCCATCCAAGTAAAACAAATTCCGGAAAAACTATATGTGGAATGTATTTGCAGCTATCATTCCGAAACCGCAACAGCTATCATTGCCCAACAACACACAAACTTTATCCATATTGAAAAAAACGGTACCGTTTTATTTTGCAAACCTTTTCAATCCGTTGAAAATGGAACGACAAATGATGTACGCCTTTCTGTAGAAAAAGTATACGAATTTGCGACCCTTACTCCGTTGGAAGAACTCCTGTTCATCATGGATACCGTCCACTATAACTCAGAAGCAGCCTTGGAAGGGGAAAAAGGATACGGTTTATGTACGGGAAAGATTTTAATGGAAAACTCCAATGGAGATATCGTTCACACAACAATCGCCAAAACAGTTGCGGCCTCAGATGCTCGCATGGACGGTTGTACGAAACCCATCTATAGCAATTCGGGAAGCGGAAACCAAGGAATTACTTGCACGTTGCCCATATACGAATACGGAAAGCAAAAAGGATTCTCCGAAGAAAAAATCGTTAGGGCACTAATCATGAGCCACCTGATGTCGATATACGTTAAACAAGGGATAGGAAGATTGTCGGCCCTGTGCGGGATTGTAAATGCATCCATTGGAGTTGCATCCGGCCTTACCTATTTACAGGGAGGAACTTTAGAGCAGATTTCCTATTCCATCAAAAACTTAATCAATACCATAGCAGGAATGGTTTGCGATGGAGCAAAACCCAGTTGTGCCTTGAAAATCACCACAGGTTTATATTCCGCTTTCGTAACTTCCGAATTGGCTTTAAACAATCGTGTAGTAGACGTTACTGACGGTATTGCCGAAAAAGACGTAGACTTCTCAATTGCCAATTTAGGAAAGTTGGGGCATGATGGAATGAATGATGCCGATGACATGATTTTAAGTATTATGACCAATAAAAAATTCTAGTAGTTCTTATCTCAAATTGAAAAAAGAAAAAAAGAACTGCTGAAAAGCCAACTGTTGAAAAATATAGAATCTATTTACGGAATAATCCGTTTTTTTTTCTTATTTTTGCCAACCCAAAAGTAACATAAAAAGTGATGGAATCAAATAACAATAAGCAAAAAGAGGAATTGTACACACAAGCAATCAAAGCCGGTAAAAGAACGTATTTTTTCGACGTTAAAGAAACAAAAGCCGGCGAAAAGTATATGACAATTACCGAAAGCCGAAAAATATTCAGTAACGAGAGCGGAAAATTTTATTTCGAAAAAAGTAAAATGTTTCTCTACAACGAAGATTTTCAAAAATTTACAAGAGGGCTTGAAAATGCAATTCACTTTATTGAAACAGGAATTGCTCCTGAACAAGAATTGGAAGACAATTACAAAGAAATAAAAGTTATTGACGACGATAATTTTGACCTATTATAATACACAAATAGGAAAAATCAAGTAAGATACTTTAGAATACAAATTTATGGGAAAAATAATTTCTATAGCGAACCAAAAAGGAGGAGTCGGAAAAACAACTACGGCTATGAATTTGAGTGCATCCTTAGCAATACTAGAATACAAAGTACTCTTAGTAGACGCAGATCCTCAAGCAAATGCCACTTCCGGATTGGGAATAAACAACGAAGAGGTGGAAAATAGTGCTTACGAATGTTTTGTACAACATGTACCTGCAAGAGATTGTATTGTTCAAACCTCCACCCCTAACCTTGATCTTCTTCCCACTCGTATTGACTTAGTCGGAGCTGAATTGGAACTGATAAATGAGGAGGGACGAGAATTTTACATCAAAAAAGCTTTAGATCCCGTAAAATCCGAGTATGATTTTATCATTATAGATTGCTCTCCTTCGTTAGGGCTTATTACCGTAAATGCATTGGCAGCTTCCGATTCGGTTATCATTCCTGTACAAAGCGAATATTTTGCATTGGAAGGATTGGGTAAATTACTGAACACGATACGAATTGTGCAAACACGATTAAACCCGGAATTAAACATCGAAGGAATTTTAATAACCATGTATGATGCGCGGCTACGATTGGCCAGACAAGTTGTGGAAGATGTTCGTATGCACTTCAAACAAATGGTTTTTGAAACACTTATTTACAGAAATACAAAACTCAGTGAAGCTCCCAGCCACGGACAAACAATCATCATGTACGATGCGAGCTGCGTAGGAGCCACCAATTATTTAAATTTAGCGCAAGAAGTACTTACAAGGAATAAAAAGGATTAGATATGGCAAAGAAAACAAGTGCAATGGGTAGAGGATTGAGTGCGTTGTTGCATGATGTAGATTCTGAAATAATGCATATGGGACAACCCGAAACATCGGTTACCGCAGGAATAGCCAATATTCCCATAGATAAAATTGATGCGAATCCCTATCAACCGCGTAAAGAATTTGATGAAGAAGCACTAAAAGAGCTTGCCCAATCCATACAGCAACAAGGTGTTATATCTCCTATCACGGTAAGAAAAATGCCTAATCAACGGTATCAATTAATTGCCGGTGAACGCCGCCTACGGGCATCACAAATTGCCGAACTAAAAGATATTCCCGCATACATTCGGGTAGCCACAGACATCCAAGTAATGGAAATGGCTCTTGTCGAGAACATTCAACGTGAAAATCTGAACGCTATCGAAATAGCCCTTTCATATAATGCTCTCATCGAAGAGTGCGACCTTACTCAAGAGCAATTAAGCGAACGGGTAGGAAAAAATAGAACCACCGTCACAAATTATTTACGACTATTAAAATTACCGGCAGACATACAAATCGCACTTTCTTCCAATTTAATAAGTATGGCACATGCCCGTGCAATGATTACTATCGAAGACCCGGAAAACCAAATCATGGTGCTCCGTGAAATTATTGCTAAAGATTTGTCTGTACGCCAAGTTGAAGCTATGGTGAAAGCTCTTTCCGCTCCTAAAAAAAATACCGTCAAATCCAACTCCGATTTACCGGAATTGCACACCGATAGCAAAAAACAACTGTACGAGTATATTCAGTCCGAAATTCATATCAAACGAAGCCGGAAAGGAAAAGGTGTATTAACGATTCATTTTAATAATGACTCCGACTTTGAACGCATTATGACCCTTATTAGTAAAAAATGATGTCGACTGCACATGTATTACATAAAACAGCAAAAAGAGTAAGAGTTTTTTCTCTTGCTCTTTTTGCTATTTTTTTGATTATTACATCTACAGGGTATTCCAGACAAAATGATTCGTTACAATACCACGAAAAACCACTACCGATCAATGCTTCCTTCAAAAGAACTCCCCTCGATGACCATACGGGAGGCAAAGCATTGTGGCGTTCTGCCGTATTACCGGGTTGGGGGCAAATTTACAATAAACAAGCCTGGAAATTAAGCATCATCTATGGAGGTGCAGGAGTTGTAACTTATTTTGCAATAAATAACTACCAAAATGCTCAACGTTTTAAAAATGAATATATCAATCGCGCTCAAGGAAATACATCCGCTTTATTGCCCGAATATGTGAACTACCCTGACCAAAATATCTACAATCTATATCAAGCCTATGAAAAAAATTTCCAACTATCGATTATTTTAGGATGTGCATTGTACGCACTCAACTTAATCGATGCATATGTATATGGACATTTATTTTATTTTGAAATCAATAACGATCTAAGCTTACTTATAACACCTCACATAGAAGTTCCTCACCCATTTTCCGGAGCTTTTCTCGATGCCGGATTTAAACTGCAATTTTCGTTCTAATTATCGAATAATAAGCAATGAGAATCTACTTGATCGGTTACATGTATTCCGGAAAAACAACAATTGGAAAGAAATTAGCCAATGCATTGCATTATTCTTTCTTGGATTTGGATTTGTTATTCGAAAAAACATATAAAATAACAATTCCATTATTTTTCCAAAAATACGACGAATCTTTATTCAGAAATCTGGAATCCAAAATATTACATTCCACATTAAAATGGGATAATACAATCATTGCAACCGGAGGCGGAACTCCTTGTTATAATAACAATATGGAATTTATCAATACCTATGGAATTTCGGTGTATTTGGACATATCCGAAGATCTATTAACTACAAGAATGGAAAACTCAAAACATCCTCGTCCCCTACTATCTAATATTCCAATGGATAAACGAAACGAATTTATTTCAAATCAATTGCTAGAAAGACAAAAGTATTACCGTCAAGCTCATTTAACATATAAACAAGAAGAACAAAGTATCGAGGATTTAAAATCCATAATAGAAAATCTAAACAACAGTATGAATATACAATGAAAAAGCACATAATTCTACTGATACTCTTATTCCCTATTTGGGCATATCCGCAACAAATCGATACAATTGTGTTCAATTGTAAAAAAGCCATTCAAGCACGAGATATTATAAAAAAGACCATTGATAATGCCCCCGGAAATAATCCGATTTATTTAAATTCTTATTCTTATAATTCATATAATCGTTCCAATATTGAATTGTTTTCACCTGAAGCTGAAAATGCGGATCATGATTCCACATACCAATTCCTTTCAGCTATATCCAAAAAACAATATTTATTCCTCATGGAATCGATATCCAAATTCAGTTTTCGACAACCTAATTATTTAAAAGAAAAAGTAATGGCGTCGCGTGTTTCGGGTCTCGTCAACCCCCTATACACCATGATTTTTTCACAAATGTTGGCTGCCTCTTTTTACGAAACTTCTTTCGAACTTTTTTTTGTTCGATATGTAAGTCCTTTAGCAAAAGGAACTTTTAATAGATATTCATTTCAAGTAATTGAAGAAAAAATAGAAAATTCCGATACGTTATATTCCATATATTTCGAGCCTTTCTATAATGCTCGTTTCAACGGATTAAAAGGAATTATGATCATCGGTACACCTAATTACGGCCTCAAATCGGTGTATGCAGAGCCTGTATCCATTAAAGAAGGTTTTCAAAAATCAGAATATTACAAGTGGCTTAAAGACTGTGACACCCTAAATAAAGCAACCCCTAAAAAGAAAAGCAAGTTCTGGAACACTATTAAAGAGATGAATATTGCTTCTGAAAAAATAATTATAACTGATACATTATATTCTGAATGGATAAATCGGTTTGCCAAATTTCTGCAATGGGATACCTGGAAATACTTAGTTTCTCCCTCTGATATTCAAACACATTTCTTTTTTTCAAAACATTATAAAGAAGCTTTCAATTATGATTTTCCAGATTCCATTTCTTTCGTATACGATTTATTACTGAATCGTAAATACAATACGAAATTACGGCTAACTACCCAATCTAAGATAAACAACATTACCGTAAACAAATCATTCCAAAGTCTCTCTTTTCTCAATCCGAATTTTGAAATTTCACCGTTTGCAACCATTGCAAAACAAGCCCTATGGGAACAGTATAGAACACTTTCGATTAAAGAAATGAATACATACCATGTTCTTGATACCCTCGTAAACAATAAAAAAGTAGACCTGCATATCGACTGGATATGGGCTCTTACATCGGGATATGTACGCTTAGGGTTATTCGATATTGACTTAGCAAAAGTATGGACCACAAACCAACACGAAAAAAATCGCTTTGGAATGGGATTGTATTCCAATCATCGATTATTAAATTGGATATCGTTTGGAGGGTATGCCGGATATGGAGTGAGGGACTATGTCTGGAAATACGGAGGTGAAATCAATTTATACCCAGATCCGTACCATAATTATCGATTCACTTTTTCATACAAAAAAGATTTGTTCACAAGTGCCAATACGGATTTTATTCCTAAAAAAATATTTGATTTCAACAATGATTTATACTTTTTAAATTATCGTTTTGAAGCCATGCAGAACCTAGGTTTTGAAGTTTCGCTACCTTTGTTTTTATACACCCGGCTCTCTGTAAGTTTCGACGATAAGAAATTAAAATCATTATATAATTACCGATATTTCAAAAACGACGAATGGACAAATGAATATCATTATACGACAACAACTTTTAAACTGACCGTGAATGTTGGAGAACAGGTATTAAAGATTCCCGATTTCAAGCAAATAACAACCTCCCCCAATATCAATTATCCTATTTTCAATCTCATTTTTACAGGCGGCTTGCCTATCGCATCGGATAATTATAGCTTCTCTCGATTCCAAATTTCATATGAACAAGGATACGATATGTTCCAAAACGGAATCCTCAGATGGTATATGTCGGCCGGATATGTAAACAAAGGCGTCCCTTACAATTTGCTATTCAGAGTTCCTGGGGCAAACCTATCCCATTTCTATTTTATTCGCTCCTTTAATACAGTCGGAGTATATGAATTTATTACCAATCGTTACATATCTGGCTATATCACTTATGACACCGGACCTATTTTTTGGCGAAATACTTTTTCTGAACCCGTATTACGTTTTTCTTTAAATAGTTTTTGGGGAGACCTCGAAACAAATCCTTATTCGGACATGTCTGCGTTGCCATATAAGGTTCCTCAAAACGGACTTTTTGAAATAGGTACCATGCTCAACAAAATTGTCAGAATTGGTTCTACCGGATTCGGGTTGGGGTGTTTTTATAGATTCGGATATTACCATCAACCTAATTTCTGGGATAATTTTACTATTTTATGGACGCTAAATTTCTTTTTATTTAATAATGAATAAAAAAAGCTCCTGTCTTAATTAAAATTGTAGGGTTTGCAATACAAACACCTCAATTTATTAACCAATAATATGTTAAAAAAAGGTATTACGCGAAAAATAGATGTATATTTGCAAAAATTCAAACATCTATTTCATTATGAAACATATTTATACTAAAATAACTATTTTCTTTATTATCTCCCATTTTCTCATCGCCAATATTCAATCCCAATTTGTAGAAAACTTTAGTAATTTTTCATTTGCACAACATAACACATGGGAGGGTGATACAAATAAATTTACACCTGTTTCTACAACAGCAATCCCCACAAATATGCGTCCTGCACTACGCCTTAACGATTCTACAGCCGGATGTTCTTACATTTCTAAGCCATTGCAACTTTCTTCATCCGACACTTTGGAGTGGCAATTTTGGGTAAAGGTTTCTTACATACCTACCGCATCTAATCATGCCCGCATCTATTTAGCTGCAGATCATGGCAACATCCGAGATTCCATTAATAATGCATATTATATAAGCATTGGAGAGATTGGAAAAAAAATCGCATTGTGCCATTATCAAAATGGAACTACCGATACGTTACTCGTAGCGAATCAACAACTTACATCCTATACAAATTCGTTACGCATACAAATTATTCGTTACCCTATTGGCAGATGGGAAGTAGCTATAGACCATTCGGGGACAGATACGCCTCTTTATGATTACCATGGTAGCAATATCGACTCATCTTCCATTCATTTGAATTATTTCGGAATTTTATGTACCTACACCCGTAGTAATGCAACCAAATTCTATATCGATGACATAGCTGTTTTATCTCAAAAAATGTATCATATTATTGCATCTTGTAACGATCACGGCAGTGTTATCCCTTCCGATACGGTATGGGTTTCATCCGGAACAAGTCAACGATTTTCCATAATACCGAATCCAGGATATAGAATTGGATCGGTAAGTATAAACAACACTCCCGTCGATTCTATTTGGGAAAGTGGAGAACAAAGTTTTTTATTTCCAAATATAACGAATAACCATACACTGGATGTAAATTTTTGTATAAATCAACACCTTATCATCACTCAAACAGTGGGTAGCGGAACTATGTACCCTTGCGATTCAGTTTGGGTTCCGCACGGAAATGACCAAACATTTACTTTCTCTCCAATGAACAACAATATGCTTATTGCAGTATCTGTTGATGGAAACAGAGTAGAAACGACGAACGGTACATACACACTCTATTCCGTATCCGATAATCATACTATGGAAGCCATTTTTTCTGAGATTCCGGATACCAATACACATAACATAACTATTACATGGGAAGGCAACGGCAATATTTCTCCAAGTGGATCTTTATTTGTAAATGAAAACGATAGTATTCTATTTTGTATAAATCCAAACCCAACATCCTATATACACTCTTTTGTAGTAAACGAAATAGATGAAACAAATAATTTAGTTTATAATAGTTCTAATGAAAATGCTGCATTTTTATTAACTCATATTACTTCCGATTATACCGTACATGCCATTTTTAAAGAAAAAAATTATTTTTAGCAAAAACCTAAAAAGTTATGTTTCTT